>CANBQQ010000151.1 GCA_947371715.1 Flavipsychrobacter stenotrophus | reverse complement strand
TTAAGTACCAGCATGGTGGCGGCATATTTCCGCCCAACTATCAATATGACGCTATTGGCAACACCACTAAAGACCTGGTAAGCGGGCAGGATACAATAACCTGGAACCTCTACAACAAGGTGACCCTGGCCCGGAATGTAAACGACAGCATAGTGTTGAACTTCGTATACGACGGCATGGGCAACAGGGTGGCCAAGTTGGTTTCGCGCATATTGCCTTCAGGAGGCTTGTCTATACAGGAACTGGACAATTATGTACACGATGCACAGGGCAATACACTGGCGACCTATAAGGCTAAATGGGCCTACAATGCAACCCACACACTACAGAGCCTTAACTATTACCTGCACGACCATGAGATCTATGGGTCTTCAAGATTGGGTGTAAAGAACTACTGGCCTGCACAGCACCGCCTACTACTCGATATAGCCAACAGCATATACGATACCCTTGCCTACCGCACCCGGCAACCATGGTACAGCCTGGAGTATCAGGATGTGATCAAAGACACCATGCACTTACCGTATGGCAATACACATCCATACAGGTGGGCAGCAGCACACATAACCGGGCAGAAACAATATGAAGTAACCGACCATCTGGGCAATGTGCTGGCCACGGTAAGCGATGCACGTGAAAGCGAAGCACGCAAACTGATCAACGACCCATATACCATTGTTGCCTACAACCCTGTACTGCAATCTCAGAGCGACTATTACCCGTTTGGTATGCTTATGCCCGGCAGGCATATGGAAGACACCATTACCCGCACTACCAATGTGTCCTTTACTCGGGTAGTACCCATGCATACGCTCAGGCACATAATATGGCCAGATGGTAATGCCACTGCATTTGGCGGCAGCTCAATATCTACAGGTACTACACCGCTAAAACTGGGTGGCCCTGTTTCCAGCGGGCTTACTTACCCCATATACAACAATACCAGTGGCATACCCCATACAGTAGCCATTAATGTGACCAGCGTACCTGCCTCTACATTTACGGCAGTTGTAGATCAAGGCAGCTATTCCACTAGCCCACTAACACTTTCATCAGGTGGTGGTAACATCATTACCTACAACCCTCCAGCGGGTTCATATTAGATAGTGATGATCCTTGCGTAATATGTCCTTAAGCTGCCATAATCGTTATTGTAAGCGTGCCGCTTGGATACTCATTAGTTACAAACGAACGGGAATAAGAATAAAATGATACTTTTGCGGACCAATTTCTAACTTATTTTTAATCATTCTCATTTACATGAAATCCGATCGCATTATAGGTTTAGATATAATTCGGGCAATTGCCATTACAATTGTTATAATATTTCACTCGGCACCTATTTTATATCCTTTACGCACATTGCCGGTCATCGGTAGTGTTGTCCATAAGTTGCTTGCGCTTACCGAACCTTTTGGATTGTTAGGCGTTGAACTGTTCTTTGTTTTGAGCGGTTTTCTTATCGGTACTATACTAATAAAGATCTACCTACGTTCTGAACACTTTGGATTTAAGGAGATCCGCTCTTTCCTGGTAAGGAGGTGGTTTAGAACTGTTCCTAATTACTGGCTGATACTCGTTCTAAATTATGTGCTGTATACATCTCTAAATCTTCACATCTTTCAAATTGATTATTTGCAGTACTTTGTTTTTATACAAAATTTGTGGAGCAAGTGTCCGCAATTTTTTCCTGAGTCCTGGAGTTTGGCGGTGGAAGAGTGGTTTTATCTTACCCTACCTGTTGTTTTATTGTTAGCTTCTTTTCTCTTTCTTAAAAAAGGCAAAAAATCTGTCCTGTTTATTACCTTTTTCATTTACGCAACAGTATTTTTTCTTGTTCGTGTTTTTCTCACAAATAGTACTAACAACGACCCATTATATTTTGATTACGGAGTTCGTAAGATCGTGATGTTCAGACTAGACGCTATTTGTTATGGATTTTTAATAGCGTTGATGCATGTGTATTATAACGGCAGGCTAATGAAGGTTAAGAGACAACTTCTCCTGATAAGTGTCGTGGGTATAATTGTCATTACGGGGATACACTATATTGGAATACATCCCAATTTTATGTTCTATAATAAATACGCCTATTATCGTGTTTTTCACAACACGGTTTTTTTAGCATTGATCCCTTTATTATTTAGCTTATCTATTCCTTATGCGGCAAGCATGAAAGAAATAAAAAGCCGCAGGCTAAGCATTGCCATATCCACAATAAGCAAAATATCCTATTCTATGTATCTCGTACATTTTACCATGTTGTACATGGCTTTCGAACATTTTGTAGTGTTCACTAAGTATAACTGTATTCCTTTGTACATCGCTTATTGGGTGCTTGTTATTGGCATCTCGCTTTTCTTGTACCATTTTTATGAAATTCCATTGATGAACCTGCGAAAAAAAATATCGAAAGAAGAACCAAGTATCTGATTTGCAAAATGGCACTCGAAACAAAACTTATTGCATTCAGAGACGGGCAGAATATTTCTATCTTAATCAACCTTTCTTGCAGCCGAACGCATCGCCGACATGCGAAACTTTTTGCATTTTAGGGATATACTGTTTTATCTATCATTGATCAGGTAATATCTTTCTGTTGCAACTACTAAGTGAAAAACGTCTCTCAGTAGTTGGTCAGAAGAGCAACAACGGTAGAAAAGGACATTTCTGAAAAGGAACACTGCCTACTCTTTGTGTGTTTTTTCGTTGACCAGTTTAATAATATTGTCTAGTTGCTGCGCTTCAGCATGTAGTTGAGAGAGGAAATATTTAGTTTCCGTTTCAGATGCATCGTCTGTTTCTGAAAGAAGTTTTGAAAGGCCCAGAATGTTGGCGAGTGGTCGCCTTACAAGATGCGACTGATCAAATGCAATTTCCTGGAGCCTGGTAACATTGGCGGCAATATTTTTCATAAAATCGGTGATCTCAAAACCGATACACATGATATAGGGTTCACCGCTCTCGTTTATCATGGCTATAAAATCCCATTTGGTATATATAAAATCGCCGGCAGGTGTTGGTTTTCTTACCACTATCTCCTGAGCAATATTCACATTCTTCCAACATCGCTCAACTGTTTCTATGACCAGGCCGTGGTCATCGGGATGTATATCTTCTAATGAATGTTTGAAGATAACTGACGAGGCTTCATTTTTGAATCGTTTGTAAAACGCATTGTTGGCATAGAAGTAGTATCCCTGCAGGTCTATACAGACCAGAAATTTATTGGTATTGTCTACTAGTTTAGATAGGGCACTTTCAATATTAAACATAGAAGGGATGTATTCTTGTTGTGAACTAAACAGGTGTTGGTGATCACTGAGCAATTAATTGCAATGGTCTATCCTGCATTAGCTTTTAAAATTACTGCTTTTACAACATTGTCCAATTGCTGCGCTTCAAAATAAAGGTCGGTTAGTAATTCCTTTTTTTCTTCTTCAGACGCAATAGGAGCGTCTGTCAGTATTTTAGCTATACCCAGAATATTAGCCAGAGGACGCCTCACCAAATGCGATTGGTCGTATGCGATCTTCTGTAGTTGCTCAACATGAGATATGTCTTTGAAGTATGCAGAAGCATACATCTTGTTGTCCATTTCAAACATATTTGCGGCGGTAATCAAAACAAGCTTTTTAGTGCCGCTATTTGTCAAAATGTGCGCAGTGGTCTCTTTATATTCATCAGAGGTGGTGAAGTCTCTGAACTTTTGGGTGATCTCTTCAAATTCTTCCGGCGGATGCAGTTGAGATTGGTGTTTGCCAATAAGGTCAGACGCCTCGCAGTCAAACAGCTTACCGGCTGCCCGGTTTGCATAAACGATCAAACCGGAGGCAATATCTGCTACAAAAATTGCATCTGAAGCTCCTTCGATAAGCGAATTAAGAAAATAATGCAAGATCTGTGATTTTTATACATTGCAAATATAGACAACCATATTATGCTGAATATCACTACATTCAGTAGTATTGCCAATAATAACGGCAAATAACAAGCATAAAAACAATAAAGTAGGCAGTCCCTTGCGTAGTATTTTGAATGTAAGAGAAGGATTGACAGAGCTATGTCGTCTAACCCGTTGATAAAGACCATAAAAGACAAATAAGATGCGCAGAACATTACTAATTGCCGCCCTGGTGGTATTGTGTGGCCACGTAGCTGTGGCGCAGTATAACCCATTGATCATTCCTGATACCATATCGGGTACAACGTTTAATCTGGCACTGAGAGATACATTCAAGCAGTTTTTGCCGGGCAATCAGACCATTACCGGGGGCATCAATGGTAATTTCTGGGGGCCAACGCTCATCTTCACACAGGGAGATACTGTGCACATGAATGTGCAGAGCTATATGAATGACAGCACCACACTACACTGGCATGGTATGCACCTTCCGGCAGTAATGGATGGTGGTCCGCACCAGATCATTCCTCCGGGCACATTGTGGCAGCCTTACTGGCTGGTAAAGAACCAGGCGGCTACTTACTGGTATCACCCTCACCTGCATACTATGAGCGAACAGCAGATGACAATGGGTCTTGGTGGCTTTATAATAGTAAGAGATGCCGCCGAGGCTGCGTTGGCATTGCCCCGCACCTATGGTGTAGATGATATTCCATTGGCACTTACCAGCCGCAGTTTCGATGCGACTAACGCCCTTGTGTATGTCAATCGCCATTATGGTGATACGTGTGTGGTAAACGGCACCCTGCATCCGCAGACAACGCTGCCTAAACAATATGTGCGTTTAAGATTACTGAATGCTGAAATGGAGCGAGCTTATAACCTGGGCTTCAGCGACAACAGAACATTCTACATCATCGCTAATGATGGTGGCCTGCTGGATGCACCTGTAAGTGCCACCCGCATAAAACTGAGTGTAGGTGAGCGCGCAGAGATAATGGTGAATCTGGGTAGTGATGCAGTGGGTAGTTCTGTGGAGCTGATGGCTTATAATGCTGGTCAGGAGTTCGGATTTGGTGGTGGCGAGCCAAATACTACAGGGGCATTTGGTAGTTTGCTCAACAATCGCAACTTTAATGTGCTGCATATAGTTGTTGGTGCCACTACAGCTAGCCCAATTACGTCAGTTCCTGCTACATTAGTTACAAACACCTATCCTACCGCGGCAGATGCTACGGTGACTAGAACACTGCTGGTAACAGACGGAACACCCGGTCCCGGTGGCGCTCCGTTTCAGTTCGACCATGTTCTTTTCGACTTTAACACCATGAACAAGACTGTAATTCTGGGTACTACTGAAAAGTGGACCGTGATCAATAATAATGTATTCGGGCATGCTTTCCACATCCATGACGTAGAGTTCAAGATAGTGTCTCGCAGTTCGCATCCTGTAGGTGCGTATGAAAGTGGCTGGAAGGATACGTACTACCTGCAGGTAAATGATACGGTAAGTTTCGTGGCTAAGTTTGATGACTATGCCGATGCTATTCATCCGTTTATGTATCACTGCCATTTTGCACCACATGAAGATGGGGGTATGATGCAGCAGTTTGTGGTAGTGGACCACACGGGAGTGAACAATACGGAAAAACCTGCGGGAGACTACTCGGTTTATCCTAATCCTGCAAGCATGCGACTGTATTTCAACTTTACTGACCCTGCTATGCAGGTGTATTATGTAACGATCACTAATTCTGTAGGTCGCACATTGTGCATGTTGCCGCGTCCGCAATTGAATGGCGGTATAGATATATCTAACTATGCGCCGGGCGTGTATTTTGTGCAGCTCACCGACGAACAGACCAAGACCACCATTACTAAAAAGTTCGTAAAAGAGTAATTGAAGTGACGATGAGCGTGAAGATAACAAGGATGGGACAGGTATTGCTTTTGGCAGTATTGATGGTATTTGGTTCAGGGTTCGGGCAAGTGAAAGAGAAAGCGGTGGCCGACTTCAGGCTGAAGAATGTGGATGGCAGATCGATCTCGCTGAAAGACTATCCTGAGGCAAAAGGCTTTATCATTGTTTTTACCTGTAACCATTGCCCGTTTGCAAAGTTATATCCACCCAGGCTGAATGAGTTGAATGCTAAATACAAGGCGCTTGGAGTGCCGGTCATAGCCATAAGCTCTACAGATACTGTTGTGTATGAGGGCGACAGCTATGACAAGATGGTAGCCAAAGCCCGTGATGAGCACTTCAACTTTCCTTACCTGATGGATGATATGCAAACGGTAGCACGCAATTTCGGAGCACAGAAGACACCTCATGCGTACGTGATCTGGAAAGAGAATGGCCGCTATGTAGTAAAGTATAACGGAGCAATTGATGATAATGGAGCAGAACCCGAAAAGGTAACCCGCCGATATGTAGCTAATGCAGTTGACGAACTGCTTGGTGGTCGGCGGGTAAATATACCTGAGACGAAGTCGATAGGGTGCCAGATAAATATGAGGAAGTAAAACAAAAGGATAAAATTCAGAACAAGAAAGGCGCTCACAGTTGTGGCGCCTTTCTTGTTTCTTGTATTTCCCGGCTATTATATAACCACTATCTCATAAAACTCTTCCTTTACAAAATACTTCTTTGCAAGTGCCTGTAATTCGGCAGTAGTAATGTTTTTGTAGATGTTGATATTCCTGTTGAACTGCTCTTCGGTAAAGCCGCTGAGGATAAGCGTGCGCCAGCGCTGCAGGATAGAGAAAGGACCATCCAGATCACCGAGTATGCCACCCAGCAGGTAGTTCTTTACGAGCAAGAGTTCTTCTTCGTCAGCAGGTTCGTTGCAAAGCAATTCCATTTCTTTATATACCTCTACAACAGCAGCTTCGGTTACATCGCGACCGGTTTCTGTACCTATCACCAATGATCCGCCATTTACCTCAGGACCAAGCGAACTATGTATACCATAGGTATAGCCCTTTTCCTCGCGTATATTGCTCATTAACCTTGACCCGAAATAACCACCAAACAAAGTATTCAATACCACCATTGGAGTATAGTCGGGATGGTGACGGTTAGGGAACAAACGGCCTATACGAATTGCGCCCTGCACACCATTGGGTTCATTGCTTATGCGCTGTACGCGCTCGCTGCGCTGCACATGGTCAAATGCTACGGGAGTAACCGGTGTAGCCACTATTGGTGCTGTACCAAAGACCTCGTTAAGATGTTTTACATCTGCCACGCTTACCTTGCCTGCCATAAACATGCGTACATTGGCCAGTGAATAGTGCCCTTTGTAGTACGCCAGCAGATCTTCGCGGGTGAGCGCCTCTATAGTAGCCTGTTTTGTGAACCTGCCGTAAGGGTGATGCTCACCAAACAACAATGCGTCTATACGCTGATTAGCTACAAACTCGCACTGACGCAGGTTTACCAGCAGGCGCTGCGTAACATTACGCTTGTAGATCTCCACCTCATGCTCGGGGTAAGTAGCTTCGGTAAGTATTTCCAGCACCATAGGCAGTAATGCCGGCAGGTGTTTGGTCAATGAGTAAAGGGTAACGGTTGCAAAGTCATT
>CANBQQ010000150.1 GCA_947371715.1 Flavipsychrobacter stenotrophus | reverse complement strand
GGGTTGTTTGAGACGCTACTGGTGCAGAATGGTACAATACGGCTTCAGGAATATCATATGGACCGGTTGTTTGCAGGCATGCAGCAGCTATCATTTGATATACCCAGTCTAATGAAACCGGGGGTAATTGCCGAGCAAGTACTTAAAACGGTCAAAAAGAATAACCTCGAACACTTGTGCAGGGTAAGATTGCAGGTATTCGCCGGTGGCGGGGGCATGTTTGGACAGGATGCTGCAAAGCCAGGGTATATCATAGAGTGTTTTGAACTGAACGAAGAAGCGATTTTGTTTAACGAAAATGGATTGACACTTGGCATAGCTGAAGGATTAAATAAAAGCGCGGATAGCCTGGCCAATCTGAAATCATGTAATGCGCTCGTTTATGCAATGGCAGCAAGACAAGCTAAGGCCAACAAATGGAATGATTCCTTAGTATGCAATACCGCCGGCAACATCATAGAAAGTACGATCGCCAACATCTTCTGGATAAAAGAAGGGATCATCTATACGCCACCATTATCTGAAGGCTGCATAGCGGGTGTAATGCGCAGGCATGTGATGGCGTCTGCTACAGTAACGGAACAGCCATTGAACATCGACACGCTGATGCATGCTGACGAGGTATTCCTTACCAATGCCATAAGGAAGATAAGGTGGGTGGGCAGCATAGGTAATAAACAATACTTTAACACCGTTACCCGGTCGCTAACGAATAAATTATTTTAAGTTGCCGTTTCAAACCATGCGCATGAAAACACTTGCACTCATAGCCGGCCTTTTTATTTGCACAACCACATATGCGCAACTTGGCTTTGGTCCGGAAGTAAGTCTGGGCAGCAGTAATGTGCGCTTCGTTCCCAATAGTGCATTTACATCGTCCAGCACGTCGAGCATATTCTCTTACAGGCTTGGCGGGGTTATCGATGCGCCTTTCAGCAAGCATATTTATTTCCAATCGGGCTTATCCATATCTCACAAAGGCGGCAACCGCAATTACTCATTTTATGTAAGCGACAGCCTTAATGATTATGAAAGCAGATCGCTGGCACTGAACTACATAGACCTGCCGCTAACTGTGGTCTACAAAACCCGCTCACAAGGCAAGGGAAGAGCCATACTGGGCATGGGCGCAACAATGTCTTACCTTATGGGTGGCAGCAATACCTTTAACGCACATGGCTCTTACAACGACACTCCATTTACCAGATATGCCAAAACGGCACCCGACCAGATACTACGCAAATTCGATATTGGTGCCACCTTCTTCATAGGCTATGAAATGCCCACAGGGCTTTATTTCAAACTCTATTACACATCGGGAGTAAAAGACATAAGCCTCATTCCATCAGAAGTAAGCAAGAACAAGATGTGGGGTATTTCTGCAGGCTTCCTATTTGGCAAGGGAAGAAACATCAATAAAGACTCAGAAGGACTGATCGACAAGAGTACAGATTAGTTCGAGGACTCTACTCTCTTCTTCAACGCTTCATTCATTTGTATAAATGAAGCCTTAGTGTCCACATCCAGCATCTTTTTAAGGAAGGGCACCAGTATTCCTCTAAAATGTTCATACTGCATAAAGGTGGTTGTTCCGTCGCCATTATCGTGCAGCACAAAAGCATGTTCACCATCAAATATGTGTGAGGCAAACAACTTACCTATCCAGCGTAGTTCCCTATTCGCTTCATAATTTATTACTTCCGGGTTCATCTTCATCCCTTTCGATCCTTCCGGCTGCAACAGCACCTCAATTGGCTTACCAACTACGGGTGTTCCTATAATAGATTTGACAAAAGGATTCCACGAAGGGTAGGCTGCAAAATCTGTTAGAACTGCCCATACCTTTTCAGGTGTTGCCTTGATAGTGATCTCTGTGTAGAGTTGTTTACCGTTCGTAATTACTTGTCCGTAGGCATTTGAATTGTTGTTCATTTTGTTTGTTTTTTAGGGGTGATTTGTTGACACAAAATTCGGTCAACACACCGGCTCAAAACGATAACAAAAGATAAGAAAAACGGCAGATCATTTTTTTGTCACCCTATTCCTGATTCGGCTAAGGCTTACAGGAGTTATACCCAGGTAATTGGCAATCAAATGCTGCGGTATACGCTCTATGATCTTTTGTTTATTACCGGACAATAACTGATAGTACCTTTCCTCGGGACTAAGTGTAAGCAAGCCCACCATACGTTCCTCCACACCTATGAGTGCCCATTCAGCCAGCTTACGGCCAAATCGTTCCCATGTTTTGTTAGCATCAAACAGCTCTGCCAGCCGTTTATAGGGAAACAGAATAAGCTGCGTATCTGCTAGTGCATCAATACTTATCTGCGATGGTTGCCCGGTAATACAACTAAGGTATGGCCCCACCAGTGCATTCTCAAAGTAGAAGTAAGTAGATCTTTCTTCCCCATCCCTGGTATAGTAGTGACGCATACATCCTTCCATTATCATGCCTACCTCCTTACCCATCTTGCCTTCTTCTGCAAATAGGGTGTTTTTCTTAACCGTCCTCAGCTCAAGGTATGGTGCCAGCAATTCCCAATCAGTATCGCTGAGTTTTACCAGCTTTTCAATTTGTGCTCTTAAGGCGTTTTCCGGGGTTGTCATTTTGATGAGTTTGGAAAATAAAGATAGGATAGGCAAAACATAAAACGAATACAAACTAAACATCAAAAATGGCACCACTGCAATTGTTGCGACCCTACGGGGCGCTCTGAGAGAGATTTAATTAATGTGCTACAAAGCTTTTGCCGCCTAACGGGGGCAATGACATGAAAAGCACTCTACTTTTACATATAATTGGACGTACTCAATAAAAGCAAAAGGGCAGCGATGATCGCGCTGCCCTTTACTTCTTAATTATCCAAAAAATTATTCAACTTCATCCAGCTTATCATCGGCCGCTAATGCTGCACCAGCCTTACCGGAAACTTTCTTTACCCAATCCTTAAAGCGGAAGCTGAGCAAGCACATACATGGCACTACTATCAGCGTCAACACTGTTGCGAAAGACAGACCATAGATCATTGTCCATGCCAGTGAGTTCCAGAATTCAGCACTATCACCACCAAAGAAGATATGCGGGTTAAATTCAGACAACAATGTACCGAAGTCGATATTCAGACCAACCGCCAATGGCACAAGTCCCAATATGGCAGCCGTAGCGGTCAACAATACCGGTGTCATACGTGTACGACCTGCTTCTACTATAGCGTCATATGGTGTCATGCCTTCATGTAGCATCATGTCCATAAACTCTACCAGCAAGATACCGTTTCGCACTACTATACCAGCCAATGCAATGATACCGATACCACTCATTACCATAGAGAACGTATTACCAAATGCCGCGTAACCCAGGAACACACCCGTGATACTGAACAGTACTTCACTCATAATAATAACAGTACGGCTCAGTGAGTTGAACTGTAATATGAGGATAAGGAATATCAACATCATAGATATCAACATGGCATTACCAAGGAAGCTCATTGTTTCTGCCTGCTCTTCCTGCTGGCCACCCATCTTTACATTGATCAATGAAGAGTAATGGAAATCATTGATCTCGCGCTGCACCGCAGCTACCACATCATTCTCATCAAAACCTGCTATCACGTTAGATGACAGTGATATGATACGCTTTTGGTTCTTACGTTTGATACCACCATAAGTACTACCATAGTGTATATCTGCAAATGCACTCACCGGTACCGATCTGATCATACCGCCCATACCCATATCACGGAACACTATCGGCATATTCTTCACCGCATCAATGTTATTCCTCTGTGATTGAATAAGTCGAAGATTGATCGGATAATCATCATTCACATCTCTGAAGCGCGATACTTCCTTACCAAATATGGCTGTACGCAGATTCATTGCTACGGCATAGGTAGAGATGCTCTCGTTGTTCATGTGCTCGCGGTTCACATCAAATACTATCTCAGGTTTGTGGGCATCAAAGTCACTACGCAACTCTTCCACACCCGGCACCTGCTTAGCCTTAAGGTAGCGCTTCAACCTTTCTGCGGTAGCAACTAACGTATCCAGGTTTTCACCTGTTATCTCCACAACCACCGGCTTCGGCAATGGTGGTCCACCGCCTTCCTTATCAACAGTTATTTCTGCACCCGGGTAAGACCTTACCACGTTACGTATCCTTTCCAGATAATCGGCAGATGATACACCATGACGCTCTGCGAAATCAACGAATGCTACAGCAATCTTACCCTTGTTAGGGAAATCACCAAATTCATTCGCTGTAGGATCAACAGCATCAACTGTTACGTTAGAGATAACCGACTTAACAATATCCGTTCTCTTTCCAGTCTTTGTATCTATCAACACTGTATTCACCTTAGCTTCCAGCTTTCTCATTACCTCATTGGTATATGCCTGATCCGTTCCAACCGGAAGATTCAGGTACACATAAGCAAAGTTGGGCTGTGCCGATGGGAAGAACACAAACGGAGGTTTGCGCAGTACGTACAAGAATATTGATAATGGCAACAGCACCAAAGTAACGACCAAGACCATCCCCGGCCTTCTCAGCGCCATCTTCAACACTCTTGTATACCAGTCGCGGAAAGCAGGCCATGCCTTGTTCTGGAAGCTATGTATCCATTTAGAGAAGATGAATTTCTCCATCAGAATGAACACATAAATGAACATTACAAAGTTACCAACAGATATATTTCCGGATAAATAGAAGATCGCTGCAATAGCAATAAATATCACTGCCAGTACCTTATCTCTCAGGCTTATTCTGCGCTTAGCATGGTGCTCTTCATGGCTCTCAGGCTTCATGAATGATACCGCGAATACCGGGTTGATGATATAGGCTACCAGCAATGATGCTACCAGCGTAATGATCAGGGTAATAGGCAGGAAGAACATGAAGCTACCAATAACACCCTTCCAGAATGCCAGTGGTATGAACGGCATCAGCGTTGTAGCTGTACCCGACAATACGGGTAGGAACACCTCACCGGTAGCCAGCTTGGCAGCCTTGGTTATACTCATTTTACCATTGTCGAAAATACGGTGCGTATTCTCAATTACCACAATGGCATCATCCACCACTATACCCAGGGCCAGGAGGAACGAGAACAATACGATCATGTTCAGCGTAAACCCGATTGTGGGGAGCACAAGGAACGCAATGGCGCAAGACAAAGGCACAGACAATGCTACGAACAACGCGTTGGTAACACCCATAAAGAACATAAGGATAATAGTCACCAGCAAGAAACCGATGATGATAGTATTGATCAGGTCATGCAGCGTATTACGCGTTGTCTGCGACTGATCTCCCGTTGTAACGATCTTCAGGTCCTTAGGCAACTCATCATTCTTTTGCATTTTAGTTACCAGCTCCTGTATCTTGTCGCTTGCTTCAATAAGGTTGGCGCCCTTTGCTTTGATGATGTTCAGGGTAATAACGTTATTGTTATCCAGGCGTGCATAACTTTTCTGTTCTGCAAAGCTGTCTACCACCTGTGCAATGTTGCGCAGATACACACTCCCACCCGATCCGTTCTTTACAATAATGTTATTGATCTCATCAGCCGACTTGAACTCATTTCTTACGCTCAATACGCGCTTTTGGTTATTCATACCCACCTCACCGGCAGTTGTAGAAACGTTTTCCGAAGCAATTGCACGGTCTATATCATCGAATGTGATACCCGCAGCCTGCATCTTGAACATGTCTACATTGATCTGAATCTCCCTGTCAAGTGCGCCTACACGGTTCACCTGCTTTATCTGCTTCATCGCCTCTATGTTATCCTTCACCTTATCTGCATACTTGCGCAGGCGCTTCAGATCATACTTACCTGATATGTTCACAGATAATATCGGCATTTCAGAAAGGTCAATATCTTTTACCTCAGGCTGATAGGGCAGATTCTTTGGCAGGTCTTGCTTAGCCTTATCCACCCCATCCTTTACGTCCTGCTTGGCTTTATCGATCTTTACATCGGTGTTGAACTCTACAATAACGATCGAGTAATCCTGGAATGATGTACTGGTCACTTTCTTTACACCGGTAAGATTCTTTACCTGCTTTTCAATAGGCTTAGACACCAGGTTCTCCATATTCTCAGGAGAGGTACCGGGGTAAATTGTTTGTACTATTATATTCGGTATCTTAATTTCAGGAAACTGTTCCTTGGGCAAACTAAGATAGGCCATAAGACCGGCCAGGGTGATGAGGATCGTAACTATATAAATAGCCGTACGATTATCAATAGCCCAGCTCGATGGCTTAAACTCTTTAAATACGTCTTTCATGAGAAATATGTTGAGACAATTGTCTTGTTAGTGTGTGTTGTTTCTTATTGTATGATAATGTTCTGGCCGTTCTCCATTTCCTCGTAGCCGGCAGTTATTACCTTGTCTCCTGCATTCAGGCCACTCAGTACTTCTATGTTACCGTTAGAGTTCCTTCCTGTTGTCACAGCTACCGCCTTAGCCTTTGTACCATCTGCTACATACACTATTTGTCCTTCCGACGTCTTTTGTACTACCGATACCGGCACTACAATTGCACTGGCATTTGTGTAATTGGCAATCTTCATAATGCAAGACATATTAGGGTGAAATTTGTTGCTGTTAGGTAATGTTACCTGCACTTTAAATGAACGAGACAATGGGTCTACAGACTCTCCAACAAAGCTGATCTTCGCCTTAATAGAATCACTGATATTTGGCAACACTATAAGCACCGGATCGCCCACCTTTACTTTACCCAGGTAATTCTCGCCGATCATTGCGTTTGCCTTGAGCTTATTGTTACTAACAATCTGAATCCCTTGATTAGGTGTGCCTGGTGCTAACACCGTTCCCGGCTGTATGTTCACATCTTGTATAGTACCACTTATTGGCGCTACTACACGGTACATGTTGCGTTGTGCCTGCAATGCACCTAGTGCTTTTTGCTGAGCTTCATAGTCAGTTTTGGCAGACAGCAACTGCACCTCAGTTCCTATGTTTTGCTTCCAAAGGTTTTGTTGTTTTTCGTACAAAGATTTGCGCAATGCAACTATAACTGCCTGGGCACTTATCTGTTGTTCAAATGCAGCGGCATCCAGTATCGCGAGTACAGTTCCGGCACTTACATTTTGGCCCGTATGCACTAAAACTGACTTTACAGTACCAGGCGCCATCGAATTAGCTAAAACATTCTGGTCTCCTTCTACAACACTCTGCACTTCAATATTGCCATTAAACACCGTAGGCGCTACTGCCATTACCGACACGGGAGTAACTTTACCTGTTTCTTTCTTACCAGCTTCAAGTTCCTTTATTTTAACATCCAGTTCTGAGCGCTGTTTCTTCAGCTTCACCAGCTCATCAGCTTTGTTGCCGCCACCACCGCAGGAAGCGAGTATCATTGCAGGTATTATTAGATAAATTAAACGTTTCATATTCTTATATTTTGTGTGTTTATGTTTTACAATGATTATAATTGACCTAATGCTCTCTTAAGGTCCGCTTCTGCGTTAAT
>CANBQQ010000149.1 GCA_947371715.1 Flavipsychrobacter stenotrophus | reverse complement strand
GCGTATGCCTTCCAGATAGGCATTGCGTGCAGGCCCAGGTGAGAGTCGTTCATAGTTCTGTTGCCAAAACGAATAGCCCCACCTTCCGCATCTACAATGTCATCAACATTGATCATCTTGTCATTCAGTAATGATAATAGAGTGACCAGTTTGAATGTTGAACCCGGTTCTGTAGGGATCATGGCGTAGTTGAAATCCTCAAAATAGCTGCCGTCGGTTTGTCTGCCCAGGTTCACCAAAGTGCGGATCTTACCTGTTTTTACTTCCATGACGATACAAGTCCCGTAAAGACACTCATATTTCTGCAACAGGCTGAGCAACGCATGTTCTGCAACGTCCTGGATGTTCATATCCAGAGTAGTTACGATGTCCTTGCCATTCTGCGGGTCTACTTCAGAACCTTCGATAGGTACCCATGCGCCGCCTGTTGATTTCTGAACGATGCGACGGCCATTTTCGCCGGTAAGGGTATCATTATAGGTAGCTTCAAGGCCTGTTACATTGCTGTCTCTGAAGATGCCGATAGTGCGGTAAGCCAATGTCTTGTATGGTGCTTCTCTCTTTTCTTTAGGATCGGAGATGAAACCACCCAGTCCCTTTCCTTTGTTGAATATAGGGAAAGAGCGTAGTGCTTCATGCTGGTAGTACTTCAACTTACGACCAAGAAGATAATACTTCTCGCCATCGTTGTAGGCGCGAACGAACTCTTCTTTATAGATCTCTGCAGATTTGTCGGCAAAGAGGTTGGCTACGCAGCCGGCGAGTGTATCAATGTTTTTGGCAAACAGGCCAGAGTCAATAACGGAGAAGTCGATGTGTACTTCAAACTCAGGGATAGAAGAGCTGAGTAGTACGCCGTCTTCATTATATATGTTTCCCCTGTCTGCCTTAAGTGTATCGAAGCGGGTGTGCATTTCTTTAGCGAGTGCACGAAGTTTAGGCCCTTCCTGAAACTGGATCATTGCGGCCTTGATGACAATAGCGATACCGAACAGGCAAATGCCTGTAAACGCCATGTACACCCTGAACCTAATGTCCTGTTTAATGCTTAAACTCATTTTTCGCTTCCCCTTAGTTATTCCTGACTTACTACTCTTTTACTTCTTACTTATTTTATATGCCGGTAATAGAGAAGGTTTTAATCCTATTGCTTCGGCATTCTTTATTACTTGTGTTTCTGTTTTCACCTGCATCAGCTGAGACTGTACGTCCATATGCTTCCAGCGCAGCTCTTTCAGGGCCTTGTATTGTTTATTCGTTTCCCGCTGTATCTCAATAGAGCGGTGACTGTTACTTATATAGAAAACGCACAAAAGCGCTATGAAACCAAAGTAGGGGATGTTATTAACGATAGCTTTATAAGATAACTTCTCCACCAGTGATCGCCAGTCACTTCTTACCCTCTGTGCAGGTGTTATATGTTCCTGCGGTATTTTTTCATCTTCGTTACTCATAATCGCTCCGCTATTCTCAGCCGTGCGCTGCGCGCCCGGTTATTTGCCTTTAGTTCTTGTTCTGTAGGTTCTATGGGCTTGTTATTGATCGGCCTCAACACCTGTTTGCTCTCCTCATTATCGTCCCACACACCTCTTTTTATATATTGCTTTACTATCCTGTCTTCTAATGAATGGAAGGAGATCACACTTAATCTTCCTCCCGGTTTTAAACTCTGAGCCGACTGTTGTAAAAAGTCTTTCAATACACCCAACTCATCGTTTACTTCTATTCTCAGTGCCTGGAACACCTGTGCCAGGTACTTATTGGGGTTTCCGCCTCTCATCACCGGCGACAGCATTGCTTTCAATGCGGCTATGGTGGTTATTTTCATCGCCTTGCGGTTGTCCACAATATGCTTTGCCAGCTGCTTAGAGTTCCTTACTTCGCCATATTGCTCAAACAGTTTGTGCAACTGTGGTTCTGTATAGGTGCGCAGTATTTCAGCTGCCGTTAACTCTGAACGCTTGTCCATTCTCATGTCCAGCGGGCCATCGAACCTCAGCGAAAAACCTCTTTCTGCCGTATCGAACTGGAATGAACTCACTCCAAGATCTGCCAGTATGCCATCTACTTCGTTAATGCCGTGCAGCCTCAAAAAGCGACGCAGGTATTTGAAGTTTTCCGTCACAGGTATCAGCCTGTCATCGTCAGGCTTATTTCTCCACGCATCTTCGTCCTGGTCAAATGCTATCAATCTTCCTTCAGGGCCCAACTTTGACAATATAAGCCTGCTATGCCCACCGCCGCCGAAAGTGGCATCTACATAGGTGCCATTCTCTTTGATATCCAGTCCGTCCACCGTTTCATTCAATAGAACCGTAGTGTGGTAAAAATCAGGGTTACTCATTATCGTCTGTGTCAAATGGGTTACCGTAATCTTTTGCTACCTCTGCGGCCAACGTACTGAATTTCGCTGCGTTTTGGCGCATGTATTCGTAGTACGTATCTTTATCCCACAGCTCTACTTTATTTCCCTGGGCTGCCATTACAATGTCCTTTTTCATACCGGCATACTCCAGTAATTGCTTGGGCAGTAACAGCCTGTCTGCGCTATCCATTTCCAATGGTGTGGCGCCGTTCATGAATAATCTCTTAAAATCTCTTACACCTGCTACCAGGTCATTCATCTTATTGATCTTCTTTGCAATAGGATTCCAGACTTCGGTCGTATACAGTGTAAGGCACTTTTCAAAACCCCTGTTGATGACAAAGTTTCCTCCATTGGTCTCCGGCAATTGCTTGCGGAAGGCCGATGGCAGTAGCATACGCCCTTTGGCGTCTATTGCTACTTCGTATTCACCGAGGAAATTTGACATTTTGAGACTATTGGTAGATTATTTACACAAAATAACAAAACTTCCCACAATTTCCCACAATTTCCCACTTACTATAATTATCCACAATAATATATGTACCTGAAACCCTTATCTGGCAAGGATTACAGACGAAAAATGGCGTTACAGCGATTTGTTGATGTTGGTAACTTGTGAATAAGTGTGGATAACTTGTGAAATCACCTGTTTTGCCGTTAGAATAATCCGGTTATATCATTTAACAAATCAGATATAGTTGAAACCAACTTTTTCAATATCTTTGTCACCCTGTATGCAGCTACGCGTTAGAAAATTATTGTATTTGTTTTTGGGTGTTCTGATGTTCAGCTCGTGCGGACATTTTGAGAAGATCAGGAAAAGCAGCGATGTTAATTACAAATTGACAAAGGCAAATGAGTATTTCGATAAAAAGGAATGGACACATGCCTATGAGTTGTATAAAGACCTGATGCCCATAATGAAGAGCACCAGAAACTTTGAAGCGCTGTATTACAAATATGCCTACACATTGTACTACCAAAAGGCATATATAGATGCTTCTTATAACTTCAAGAACTTCACTGAATACTTCCCTACAAGCAAAGACGCTGAAGAATGTGAATTTATGAGTGCTGTTTGTTTATATAAATACGCACCTAAGTATACACTAGACCAGACCAACTCAATAAAAGCACTGGAAGCCCTGCAGGGATATGTGAACAGGTATCCGAACTCTAAGAGAATACCTGAAGCGATGGTCTACATTGAGGCTTCGCACAAGAAACTGGAGAATAAGGAAGCTGATGCAGCCAGATTGTACTTCAATATCAGCCAGTACAAAGCAGCTACTGTAGCTTACAGGAGTGTACTGAGGAACTATCCGGAATCTACCAACGGCGACCTCTACCAGTTCATGATCATGAAGGCGATGTATAAGTATGCAAAAGCAAGTGTTCCTGAAAAGCAGGAAGAGCGTTTTGCCAATGCCATTACCGCCTACAGAGAATTAAAAGATAATTATCCGAATTCTAAGTACCTTGCGGATGCGGAGCAATTAAATATAGAAGCAAATAATAACGTTAAAAAAATACGCGATGAGCACAAGTAAAAAATCTTTTTCTTCAGTTAATCCTTTGTTGGAAACACGCGATGTGATCGCACTTAAGGATAAGACAGGTAATCTGTACGAGTCTATTTCCATCATTGGCAGAAGGGCTAACCAGATATCTGTGAACATGAAGGAAGAGCTTCACCGCAAGTTGGATGAGTTTTCCGTACATGCTGATAACCTGGAAGAAGTACACGAGAATAAAGAGCAGATAGAAATATCACGCATTTATGAGCGTATGGCTAATGCGCCACTTCAGGCACTTACAGAATTTAACGACGACAGAATTTACCACCGTAAGAAGGTAATGTAAGTTCTACATAGTATTGAGAAGGCTATTCCGGACACCCGGAATGGCTTTTTTATTTAACATACACCAAACAATATAAACAGCCGCCTGCGGTTTATATTTACACCATCGTACTTCTTCACAACTTGCCTACTTATGTCTAAACAATACAAGCATCTCTTTTTTGACCTGGATCATACTCTTTGGGATTTTGATAAGAATTCGGAAGCCACAATGAGACAGTTGTATCATGAGCTGAATCTTAAGGGCGAGGGTATTGAAGACTTTGATGAGATGTTCAAGTCTTATAATGTGCATAACGATAAGTTGTGGGACAGGTACAGGAAGGGTTTCATTAAGCGCGATGAACTGAGGTGGAAGCGTATGTGGCTGATGCTGTTGGATTTTAAAGTAACCGATACGGCATTGGCCCATGAACTGGGTGTGGCCTACCTGGAGATCTTACCTACGCAAACATTGCTGCTGCCACATACCAAAGAGTTGCTGGAGCACTGCAAGGGAAGATATGAGATGCACCTGATCACCAATGGTTTTGAGACCACTCAGCGCCTGAAGCTGCAGTACTCTGGTATAGCCCGCTACTTCACCCACCTGATCACCTCTGAGAAGAGTAATAGCATGAAGCCGTATAAAGAGATATTTGAATACGCGCTGAAACTGGCGAATGCTGATGTGGCAGATAGTATAATGATAGGCGATGCGGTTGATATAGATATCCTAGGAGCAATAGATGCCGGCTGGGATTCTGTCTACTTTAATCCGCACGAAAAGCCACATGACAGGAAACCTACTTACGAGATCAAGCACCTGGAAGAGTTGATGACTATTTTTTAGAAGAGAGTCGTAAGTCGTAAGCAGTAAGCCGATAGGTAATTATGCTTTGTTGTATAGCACAATATTTTATTGACGGCGACGGTTTGAAATTTCTTGAAGGGAACCTTTAGTTTATTTATCTTTACGGGTAGATGTTGCACAGTAAGGAAAGAGAAGATTCATACCTACAGAAAGGACTACGGAAGCAGTTAGTACAGATATTACGCGATAAAAAGATCAATGATCAACAAGTACTGACCGACGAACGGGTGCTTGCTGCCATAGAGGCGGTGCCAAGGCATTATTTCCTTGACCCGGCCTTTGAAAGGCAGGCATATGAGAACCGTGCATTTCCTATTACAGCCGGTCAGACCATTTCACACCCATATACAGTTGCCTACCAGACTCAGCTGCTGGAGATAAAGAAATTTGACAAGGTGTTGGAAATAGGCACAGGTAGTGCTTACCAGGCATGTGTATTGGCCGAAATGGGTGTTACATTATATACCATAGAAAGGCAGAGAGAACTATTTGACTATGTGGAGAAGTTCTTCTTTATGAAGAAGTACTTCAACATCAAGCGGTTTTATGGCGATGGTTTTGAAGGCCTCCCAACATTTGCCCCATTCGATAAGATCATCATTACCTGCGGCGCTCCTTTTATTCCACCTAAACTAATACAGCAATTAAAGCCGGGTGGTATCATGGTGATACCTGTAGGTGATGATGGCAAGCAGAAGATGCTGCGCATTACCAAAGATGCAGCGGGAAACATTCACGAAGAAGAAACCGGGGACTTTTCTTTTGTGCCAATGCTGGAAGGGAAGAACAAGAAATAATGGCTCAATTGCGCAATGGCTGAATGGCTCAATGTTGTTCCTGTAGTGGGTTATGCATTAGTCAATTTTCAATGCACTCATATTCCTTTGTATCCCCTTCCACTTAGACCGTTTAAGCGGAGAATTCTTGAATATTTTATTGAAGGCATCTTCTGAAAGTTCCTCCCACTCCTTTTTGGAGAGGTTGAGGACCTCGGGGATGGGGGTGAAATGGGTTTCTGTATTTGGTTTGGAGAAGCGGTTCCACGGGCATACGTCCTGGCATATGTCGCAGCCAAACATCCATCCTTCCATTTTGTTATGGAACTCTGATGGGATCAATGCATCCTTTAATTCTATGGTGAGGTAAGAGATACATTTGTTTGCATCAATTTTTGTTGGCGATACTAAGGCGTCGGTAGGGCAGGCGTCTATACACCGCGTGCAGGTGCCGCAATGATCTGTGGTGAAAGGTGCATCCGTACTCAGCTCAAGGTCGGTAATGAGGGTGGCTATAAAAAAGAAGGAACCGGAGTTGCGGGTAAGTACGTTTCCATTCTTGCCGATCCAGCCTAAGCCACTACGCACTGCCCAGCTACGTTCCAGCACCGGCGCACTATCTACAAATCCTCTGCCATCTACCGCACCTATATTGGTGTTGATGAAATCGAGCAGTTGATTTAGTTTCTCCCTGATCACATAATGATAGTCGGTACCCCAGGCGTACTTGGCTATTTTAGGTGCAAGGAGTTGCTGTGTTTCGGCCGGGTAGTAGTTAAGCTGCAAGGTAATTACAGACTTAGCCCCCGGCACCAGTTTACGTGGATCTATTCGAAGGTCGAAATTGCGCTCCATGTATTCCATGCCCGCATTGTAACCCTTGCTCAGCCATTGTTCCAACCGTACTGCATCATCTTCCAGCTGCACAGCTTTGGCTATGCCACAACTATTAAAGCCTAGCCTTGACGCTTCGTCTTTAATGAGTTTTGTGTTTTTGTCGGGAGATGAATACATTGCTGTAAAGGTAGGTCTATGATTGCGGTTTTACCGTAACTCCTCTTATCTCTTCCAGCTTAGCAACGTAGGTGGCAATTTGGGGACGAGGTATGCCTGCTTTTATGGTGCAAAACAGTTGCAAGTCTTGCTGGTAGATCGTTGCTTCGCACTGTTTCAGCAGGTACAAAACTTCACCCATAGACGGATAGTCGAAGTTGAGCTCATACATGCCTTCTATCCATTTTTCCACACGAGGTAAGTTCTCTAAAGACAATGCTGTGGCGGTTTTGTAGGCATTTATCAGTCCGGGTACGCCGAGTAATGAGCCGCCGAAATAGCGCACTACTACTACGAGGATGTTAGTTAGCCCAAGACTCTCTATTTGTCCCAACATAGGTTTGCCTGCACTGCCCGATGGCTCGCCATCGTCGGTTGCACGGTACTGACTGCCATCTGTGCCCAGTCGCCATGCCACACAATGATGATTGGCTTTTGGGTGTAGTTTCTTCAGCACCTGTAGTTTGTCCTTTATTTCCTGCAGTGTAAATACAGGATAGCTGAACGCCAGGAACTTACTGCCCCTGTCGCGGAAGTCGCCCGTGCCGGGTGTACTTATAGTAGTGTATTTATCCGGTGTCATATCATTCCTCCCGCTGCGATCAACAATAT
>CANBQQ010000148.1 GCA_947371715.1 Flavipsychrobacter stenotrophus | reverse complement strand
GGCGCTTCAGCACAGGGCATTGCTTCCTTCTGGAGCACGGGTGGTATGACATTGAAACCCGCCATGAAAGAACATCTTGGCTTGGGTAGTGAAGACGTGGTACTTGGACTTATCTTCCTCGGCTATACCGACGAACCGATAAAACCTGGCGTCCGCAATAGCGCTCCGGCAGATAAGGTTAAATGGATGAGCTAAAACCGATTTCCTCAGATTTGACAACTTTCAAAAAGTTGTCAAATCTTCCACTACAAAGGCAATAGTATACCGCTAATCCTTATCATCTTCCTCTCCTTCCTCTTTGTCTTTATCTTTCGGCGTCTTACCATCTTCGTCCGTTGGCGGAGCTTTTTTAGCATTAGGGTTACCGCTCGATGTAGGCCTTTCAGCCGGCACTGGCTTTTGCACTACAGGAGTACGGGGTTGTGGTTTGGGGGCTGGTTCAGGCTCTCTGGCCGCGGGTGCGGGTTGCGTTTCCTGGTCTGAGTCTGTTTTCTTCTTATATAATTGCGCCGGGCGCTGATAGGCAGGCTTTGGCGCCATCGGTGGGGGTGCTATATCAATTCCATTCTTGGCTGCAAATGCCCTTCTTTCCCTGTTCAACCTCGTCAGTAGTTCCCGCTCAGGAATACCTTCCTGTGTCAACCTATCCTTGCAGGCACTTACCTCCGCCTCACTCGATCCTGAGCTTAAACTCTCGAATGGAACAAACCCTTTTTTAACATAGATCTTTTCAAATTCAAACAAGGCTGAAGCAGCTGCACATAAACTATCGCCTCCTTCCACTCCGCTTGGCTTCTTGTATGATTTTGCCTGCTTGTCTGCGTATTCTTCAAGATACTTACGGAATGGTACCAGCGATTTGTAACGCTTGTCGCCCTCCGATTGGTCCTGAAATTCATGTTTCCACATAACTGCCAGGAGATACAAAGTATCAGTAGACCCGGTTATGCGGTCATTCAACTCCTCTGCCGTTTGTGCAAAAGATAAGTGCGGACACATAAAGAGGAGTACTAACCCCATTGCATATAATGATCTCCTCATAACCTGTATTATAAAACAAAGCTAAGTATTCAAATGTCAATTAGGTAAAACCGATGCTACAATTTAAAAACTTGTGTATACTGTTGCCTGGTTTACCCGATCATATATCATAGCTATACCCGTAAATACAAATACAATCTTTCTTAACCCACGGTTTTAGTTACTTTTGGCATCTTATTATGATACTAGTCACCGGGGCAAGCGGTTTTCTTGGAAAACACTTAGCGCGCAGATTATCAGCGCAGGGTGAGCCCGTACGTGCCCTTTATCATAATAATCCCCCCACTGAAACTGACAAAGCACTACCCAATATACAATGGCAAAAAGCCGATCTGCTCGATGTATTTGATGTAGAAGAAGTAATGCAAGGCGTTACGCACATATACCACTGTGCAGCTATTGTTTCTTTCCAGCCATCGGGCCATCAGCAAATGCTGCATTTCAATCCTGAGAGTACTGCTAACATTGTGAACCAAGCTATAGAACAGGGCATAACTAAAATGGTGTATGTAAGTTCTGTAGCGGCTTTGGGCCGGTCGGGCGCCATTCAGAAAGAAATAACCGAAGATGAAGAATGGGGTGAGAGTGGCTATAATTCTGCATACGGTATCAGTAAGTACATGGCCGAAACAGAAGTGTGGCGGGGTATTGGCGAGGGACTTAATGCTGTAATAGTTAACCCGGGCATTATCCTGGGAGAAGGTGATTTTAACGAAGGGTCAGCCGAATTGATGAAGGTAGCATTCAGCGAATTCCCTTTCTATACAAAAGGAATAAATGGCTGGGTGGATGTGCAGGACGTAGCCACGATATTATGCGAACTCATGCGCTCTGAACATGAAGCTGAACGGTACATAATTAGTGCAGGTAATCATTCTTACCACGAGATCTTTACACTCATGGCCCGGGCACTTGGCAAAAAGCCACCACATATTCATGCTAATTCATTTATTACCAGTTTAATATGGCGATGGGGTAAGTTGCAGAGTATGTTTGGCAAACGTCCGCTTATTACTAAAGAAACCGCATCCAATGCGCATTCTACCTCACTTTACAATAATAAAAAGCTGCTCTCCGCGCTCCCTTCTTTTACTTACACATCTATAGAAGAAACCATACAAAGGATGGCCAAATCTTTCTTAAATGTGCATAACATAAAATAAATCTTTTTTCGTTTTTATAAAAAACAGTCGTAAACTTGCAAAACGGAAACAGCAATTTGTTCCATCCTTTTGTCCGGTTAGAGAAATTTCCCTTTTGATAACTGCTCCAGAAAAACTTCATTGATAAGACAATCTATTTGTGTCATTATTGTTATTAGTTAATATATCTCAATCAGAAAAAATCAAGGCATGCCTTACGACATCTTGCAATTAAATGATATGCTCATACCCGAGCTGTTAGACGTAGCCGACAATCTTAAAATTGATAATGCCCGCGGTTACGACAAACCAGCTCTCATCTATAAAATACTCGATCAGCAGGCCCTTAATGATAAGTCAGGTGAAGACCAGGCAAAGAAAAAAAGAGCACCCAAAGCTAAGACAGCTCCTGTAGCCAAAACAGCTGCTCCTGTTCAGAAAGCCGCACCTGTAGCTACTCCTGCTCCCGAAGTTAAGGAAGAAGTTGTTGCAGAAACTACCGCAGATCTATCAACAGAAAAGAAAAAAAGAGGCCGTAAACCAAAAGAGCAGAACGAAGAAACACCTGCTACTCCGGTACTCACACAAGAAACTCATACTCCTGCTGCTCAGCCTGCAGTTGCACCAACTCCTACCCCGGCACCCGCACAACCTATACAGGCAGCACAAGGTCAGGGTCAGCCAATGCAGCGCCGCGAGCCACGCCAGCACGAGCCAAGAAGAGAATTCAGACAAAACAACAATAACCCTAACAATCCTAATCAGCCAAGGCAGTTCAACCAGCCTGCTCCTGCTCAACCAAGAACAGAAGCACCTGCTCCTACGCCTGCACCAACTCCCGCACCTGCGCAGCCACAACCTGCAGCAGAAAGCAATGAGCCGGTCGTAGAAAGCACAGGTATAACAATGCCTACTGCCGATACATCTGATGTTCAGGCTGCTGAAGTAGAGAAGCCTGTTCAACCACAGAACCAGCAGTTCAACCGCCCACGTCGTGAAGAAAGGCAGACAAATTTCAATCTCGATTTCGATGGTATCGTAGCCAGTGAAGGTGTATTGGAAATGATGCCTGATGGCTATGGTTTCCTGCGTAGCAGCGACTATAACTACCTCAGCTCACCCGATGATATTTATGTATCTCCATCTCAGATCAAGTTATTTGGTTTGAAGACCGGCGATACTGTTAAAGGAACAGTAAGACCTCCAAAAGAAGGTGAAAAATATTTCGCTCTCCTTAAGGTAGAAACGATCAATGGTAAGTTGCCCGATGAGATCCGCGACCGCGTTCCTTTCGACTATCTTACTCCTTTGTTCCCTTACGAGAAGCTGAACCTGACAACAACCGCAAGCAACTACAGCACCCGCATCATGGACCTCTTTACCCCTATAGGTAAGGGCCAGCGCGGACTGATAGTAGCACAGCCAAAAACAGGTAAGACCATGTTGCTGAAGGAAGTGGCCAATGCTATTGCAGCCAACCACCCTGAAGTTTACCTGATGATAGTGCTCGTAGATGAGCGTCCTGAGGAAGTTACAGATATGCAGCGCAGCGTACGTGCAGAGGTGATCGCATCAACATTCGATGAGCCTGCTGATAAGCACGTAAAGGTGTCTACAATTGCGTTGCAGAAAGCTAAGCGCCTCGTAGAAGTAGGCCACGATGTAGTTATCCTGCTCGACTCTATTACCCGTCTGGCACGTGCGCACAATACTGTAGCCCCATCAAGCGGTAAGGTATTAAGCGGTGGTGTTGAAGCAAATGCTATGCAGAAGCCAAAACAATTCTTTGGTGCCGCGCGTAAAATAGAGAATGGTGGTTCACTCACCATCCTGGCTACTGCGCTTATAGAAACCGGCTCTAAGATGGACGAAGTTATCTTTGAAGAATTCAAGGGTACCGGTAACATGGAATTACAGTTGGATCGTAAACTTTCTAACAAACGTATCTTCCCTGCTATCGACATTACTTCATCTTCTACACGTAGGGATGACTTGTTGATGGATAAGGACGTGCAGAACAAGATGTGGCTGCTCCGCAATCATATCTCCGACATGAATGTTGATGAGGCAATGAACTTCCTCCTCAAACAAATGAAGGGCACCCGCAGCAACGAAGAATTCCTTGCTATAATGAACAAATAAGACAACATCATTACCATTTTATACAACAGGCAATTACGAAAGTGATTGCCTGTTTTTTTGTGTGTAAAACAATATATTTGTCTTATATAAACAGCATCAGATGAAATATGGCCTCAACTTCATAACTGCTTACAGTCAATTCTATATTAAAGATAAAAATAGCCGGGGCGGCGCCAGTTGGGAAGGTTCAGCTTATGAAGATAGATTGGATACTACCAATGACGTGGTCGCCATCAGAATAGAGACATATGGCGCTGTGCACGGAGAATTAATAATACTTACTCAAGAAAATAGAGAAATCAACCTGGACTTATACGACCATATTGTTGAAGGCAGTATTGAAATAAATTCAGGCATTTTGCAAATAACGGATTGCCCCAGTAATACTATTATCAAGGAAATAAATGTAGAGCCGGGAATTTACAGGGTACGTGTATACTCCGCTAACCTAAATAGTGTTGTCGATGAAGACACGGGAGACGACCATTATAAGATCGAAATCTGGCAGGGAACATTAGCTAACACAACCGTTATAAAAATACACCTTAGAGAGAACGGTGAATAACAACGCTATTTTAATACGTGTTCGCAATAAAAACACATTTCGGCCCCTTACCCAAAACCCCATTTCCTGTTTGTGCTCGATCTCTGCGTTCGTTGCGAGCAATTTCACGGCGTTGCTAGTAGCTCCCATTAATCACTAAAAAAAACTATATTTGCTTTTCATAGTTATCATCTGAAATGTCATCTTTTTTACGCTCATATATAAGAGTCGTCAGCTTGCTGTCTGTTCTTTTCCTATCATCTGTATCATCATATGCATCGCATATTTTCGGTATGGATCTTTACTACACCAATATTGGTGGTAATGTTTATACCATTACGCTTGCTGTCTATGGCGACTGCTCGGGTGGTTCATTTTTCAACCTCTCTACGTCTTCACCCACAATTGATATCTACAATGGAAATTCTTTCCTCAGCAGCCTATCACTTACTGTACAACCGCCAAGCAATGGTATCGAAGTTTCACCGGTATGTCCGGCACAGGCAGGCAATACCACATGTACCAATATTAGCAGCACCCTACCAGGCATAAAGAAGTTTATCTACTCCGGTAATGTTACTTTACCATCTACATCTACAGTATGGCGCTTCCTGTTCAATGGCAATATGGGTGGCACTTCCTCAGCAGGCAGAAGTAATAGTATTACTAATGTCAACATACCGGGTGGTGGTTCTACCATTCAACTCATAGACACGCTGAATAATACAATCGGAGGCAATTCAAGTGCCCAGTACAATACTATCCCTACACCATACTTCTGTGTCAATACACCTGCCAATTATAATCCTGCAGCAGTAGATCCGAATGGCGACGTACTTTCTTTCGATCTTGTTCCCGCTATAGATGCCGGCACGGGGGTAAGTGTAAACTATGTGTGGCCCTACAACGCAGCAGCTCCGCTGGGTGTTAGCGCAGGTACTTTTTCATTCAGCAGCAGCAACGGTCAGTTATCCTTTACACCCAACATTTCGCAGCGTGCCGATGTAGTGTATAATGTACGTGAACTGGTAGGCGGCGTGCTTAAAGGTACCAGTCAAAGAGAGATGACCATAGTGGTACTCAGCCCTTGTTCCAACAATCCACCTACGGGTAGTATGAGTGCGGCAAGCGGAGGCACAATTGTTGGCGCTACTCAGTTAAATATCTGCAACAATGCAGGGCTGTTCACCTTCCATGTCAACCCTACCGATGCAGATCTGGACACCATAACTATGACCAGTAGCGGCTTGCCGGCAGGAGCCACTTTTTCTGTCATTAACAACAGCACTATAGCACCATTAGGTACGTTCCAGTGGAATGCCAGCACAGCCGCACCCGGAACTTATACTTTTTATATTACTTACCAGGATAGAGGCTGCCCTTTATCAAGCCGCCAGTCAATAGCATATACCATTAATATTCTCCCTGCTCCTACCGAAATTGTTACACTCATTTCTGCAGCCACTTGCACACGCAAGGCGGTATTTACGGTAACGCCGGGTACAACATCATCGCCCTACATTATTAGCATCCTACAGGGAGCAACTACAGTACATAATTTCACCGGAGTTACAGGAACCATTACAGACAGTCTCCTTCCCGGCACTTATACTATCCGCACCTACAACAGCGTTTCTTGTTATAAAGACACAACTGTAACGTTTGCATCCCCGCCATTACCATCAGGTACATTTGTTATCAATCCTCCGTTGTGCCCCGGCGCATTTAATGGCTTTATTTCGGTAACAGGTATACTCGGCGTCAGTCCATATCAATATGCGCTTGGCACCGGCAGTTATGGCACCACTGGTACTTTTACTGGGTTAGGCAGTGCTATTTATACGGTTCATATTAAAGACGTTAATGGCTGTATCAAAGACACTTCAGTATTACTCCCGTCTCCTGCCCCTATATTAGAGACGTTGAATATCCGCCGCTCCACTTGCAATGGTTATGCAAATGGCAGGGTCATTGTAAATGCATATAACAGTGTTGGGCCTTATACATACGCCATTGGCGCAGGCCCTTATAGCACCAATGATACGTTCACCAATCTTACTGCGGGCACCTACACGTTTCATGTTATGAATGGAAATGGATGTATTGATGATACAACTATTACTTTCGTCGATTCTCAATACCTCCATGCTTCGGTAAATGTGCCACCCATATTATGTAATGGCGGCACTACAACGGTTACCATAACAGGTATTGGTGGATTTGGCACACCTTATTCTTATGCTTATAATACAGGTGGTTTTGGCCCGTTCAATTCATTTACTCTCGGTGCCGGTAGCTATATACTACATGTTACTGACCCACAAACTTGCTTCTTCGATACCGTAATTTCACTTGTGCAACCAACACCTGTTGTTATTGCCACAGGCACTGTTGGTGTTGGTTGTTATGGCGGCAACACCGGTATCATTACTGTAACTGCCACCGGCGGCACTCCATCATATACTTATGCGGTTGATGCCGGCACATATGGAACTTCATCTACGATTGGTGGACTCACAGCGGGGCCGCATACAGTCAATGTAAAAGACGCCAATAACTGTGTTTATTCTTCTACCGCCACAATTACACAACCCACTGCTGTCTCTGCCGACTTTGTAATTATGCAGATACCGCTTTGTAATGGCGGCAATAACGGCACTGCCACTATCTATGCATCGGGCGGTACTCCTGGCTATACTTATGCCATCAATACCAGCAC
>CANBQQ010000147.1 GCA_947371715.1 Flavipsychrobacter stenotrophus | reverse complement strand
TTATCAACCAGGTTGTGATCGTAAGATTTTAGCTTTATTCTGATTCGCTGTGACATACTGTTTGTTATATTCTACCCTAAAAATTTGGGACTGCAAAGGTAATGAAGTGTTTTGAATAGACAAACTTTTTTAAAAGAAATTTTATTTTATTACTCATTTCTTTTTACTCACCTTGTCAATCCCCCGAGCACTTGATTTATTTTCGGACTGCAAAAGTAACACTTTTTCTTAATAATTGATAAAATATTTTCATCAAAAAATAATATTTATTGGTGCACTAATTACTACTTAATAATGGAAAGGATGTTGGGTGCAATAACGATTGATTTAATTTGTGAATAGTATTGATTATCAATATTTTATCAAATTTAAGAGCCCATTTTTCGGATGTTGATCAAAGCTGCAAAGTGAATAAAAATCACTCTTTATTGGCTAAAATACTCAGCATTTATCTTGTCATTTTACCCCTACCCTCTCTATTGGCTGAATCGAATTGCTTTTTCAGGGCGCATGATCTATGAAGAAACCGGCATTCTTTCAGTAGTCAGGAGGCAAAAAAATAATTTTGAAAAAATTTCAGAATCAACAAAAAAAAGAGGTCTGATTCTTTTTTCATGAACCAGACCTCATTTTAGAACAACCTTATTTATGTCATTGTCTCTTGCCGCCAGATCTCAGCTCCTGAGCTATTGCGTTATATTTCCGCATAGAATCTGTCTTACCCATTGCCTGATAGGTAAACGCCATATTTTCGTACGACGAAAGGAAATTTGCATCTTTAGAGATGGCGTTGTATAAATTTTTCAAAGAAGAGTCGAATTTGCCCTGCCTCATGTAGCACAACCCCAGATTGGCATATGCGTTTACAAAGTCCGGACTGCGCGCTATAGACCTTCTACAGTACATTATTGCCGTATCATATTGATTTCTAACAAAGTACACGCCTGCCAGGTTATTCATGGCAATTACAAACTTCGGATTCAATTCCAGTGCTCTTTTGTCATGTACCTCGGCAGAATCGTATCTCCCAAGCTTGAAGAAAGCATCCCCTATCGCAGCATGGGCGTCGTCATACTCCGGGTACACATTTAACGCCGATCGCAGATATACGCAACCTTCTTCTATTATCTGCTTTACAACTACAGGGTTACCCTCCGTCTTTGCCTTTTCCGTAACCAGTTCTGTCCCCAGATAATAATTCACCCTTGCGTCATTGGGCGTATGCACCACATCTGCCCTGAACAGCGTTTCATTACTCATCCAATCCTTATTACGCCCTGAACTGATAGCAAAGTAGATAAGGCATATAGGCACTACTACAGCCAATACCTTGCCCGATGTAACTGCAGCCACACCCGTATTCTCCCCCATCAGGAAACGCTCTATAAGCAACGCTAAAACAAGGCAAAAGCTCATGGAGGCAAAGAATACAAAACGCTCGGCCATAGCAGCACCAATAATGAACGGAATATTGGAGAACAGAGAAATGGTGATCAGGAAGAACAGTATAGCAAACGCAAACGGATCTTTCGGGCTTTTTATTAGTTTATAGATACCAAAACCACCTAACAACAGGTAAAATGCTAATGAAATTATTACCCCAATATTACTAAACGTTACAAAAGGAATGCTGTTGTAAGAGTAATCACAGATCAATGGATACGGCATAAACAGCATCTTCACGTACTGGCCAAGGATCAATATCTCCGTGGCTAATGCAGATGTCCCCTTTGGCGGAACTGTAAGGAAGTTGTCCATGAAGGTAACAAAAGAGTCTGTATTGGCATCGTAGTGGCTTAATACAGCAAATCTTATCCCCAGGAATAATGCCGCTACTATCACTGCAGACACCGTAATATAAATGCTTCTCATCTTATTTTCATTCCTGTAAAAGAAGAAGATCATCGGTATAACTGCAAGAAAGGTAATAACGGTTTCTTTTGATAGAAACGACAAAAAGAAGCACAGTGCACCTAATAACAACTGCTTTATTTCACCCGTTTTCGAGTATTTCAGAAAGACATTCAGACTCATAAAGGCAAAGAAAAAACACAGCAATTCATCTCTACTCTTAATATTCGCAACTACCTCGGTATGAATTGGATGTAAAGCAAATAGTAACGCTGCGATAAAAGCAACCGCAGTCTTTTTACCATCAAACAATCCATTAAGAAATATGAACAACATGCCTACTCCACCTGCAAATACAACCATGTTCATAAAGTGACCTAGTGTAGGAGAACCTCCACCGAGATCTGACTCAATAGCAAACATTACCAGTGAAAGCGGTCTGTACAGATCATTATGCGTTATAAACCAGCCCCTTCTGTAAGGAGTAGAGAAGATCTCTCCGATTGCAGATATTCCCTTAGTAATGATCCTGTTGTTCTTGATAACCGTAAAATCATCCAGCACATAACCATTACTCAGGGTATTAAAGTACACCAGGCACGCTATTATACCCAGCAAAATAGCCATTTTGGTTTGGAGTGAAAACCTCGCAGGTGTTTCGCTTTTCGGAGTAGCAGGCACCTTAGGGACACTTACCGGCCTTGATATATTTTGTTGATTTTGCTTCTTTGCCATTTGTATTGCTTCGCATTTTGCCTAAGGTATATACCGCGGCTGGTAATTGAGATTGATTATGGCCTTGCAGGTACTTGCGGACCTGTATTTTTGATCTTATACACCCTCATGATCGTACTATGACAAAGGCTTATCTCATATTGTATGTTATTAGACGGGTAATCGCCCGGGTGCATCCTGAAATTAGTGAGGAAATAGTCTGATTTTTCGGGCTCATTAACGAGAACAAAGCGTTTGCGCACTTCTTTAGGCAGCATCATTATGTTGTTGTTCAACGGGAATGCCCAGTTGCCGCTCACCTTGATCACAGAAGAAGTATCGGACTCCGCTATCTGGTCCAACGCCTGCTTAAAGCTGCAACCCCAGTATTCCATATCATAGTTATTGCGCAAATACTCATCATCTTGCTTCACCAGCGAGTTAAAGTACACCTGCTCATGCGGGTGGTTAAGTATCATAAAGTTGGCAATAAGTAACACCTGCAATCCACACGCTGCCAATATCACCATTTTCAGCTTGGTCACATACAGACGATTAATAAAATACAAGCCCACCAGCACAAAAGCAGGATATACGAAGTACAGGTGTCGCCAATCATCATAAATTACAGAGTGCATACCAATAATGGCCACTACCGGCGCTATGAAGCATAACACATAGAACAGAAAATTGCGTTCGTTGCCATTTTTAATATAGTTTTTGGGGTTTGTTACAAAGTTGAATATGATCCATGCCATGCCCGCAAAACCCGCTATAAGCCAGAGTATTGGCGTGGAAATAATGAACCAGGTAGGAAAATAGGTCCACGGCAACTGTGTAGCAGGAATGAACTTACCTTCAAACAGCACCGCACCTTCAAACTTAAAGTGAGCCAATGCTACAAAGCTCTCAATGAACTTTGCCACAGGAGCCTTCCACAAATATGGCCAGGCAAGGTATAAAAGCCCGGTAAATCCTGCAGTAAATACACCCATGTTAATGAGCGTATTAGTAGGCTTTTCCTTCTCCTTAATGTTCATGATAAGATCTACCAGGAACAGCAAGCCTACCAGCAAACCGTAAACAATACCCATGATTCTTATGCCGGTGCCATACCCTAGCGCCATACCCGCCAGCAGAAACCACCACCATTTTTTCTTATCAAATGCCACTTGGGTTAACGCCAGTCCGATAAGCACCATACACATATACGGCAGGTCCTTACTGTTGAAATATGAGTGTGCATAGATACGTGGTGCAAACGCAAACATGATAAACGCAATACAAGCCACCCACTTATCTCTGAACAGCCTGTAGGCAAGTACATAACCGGCGAACGCACTCAAAAGGAACACAATATGCGTCACCAGGTGGCGCATCACATAGATCTCTCTGCTGTCGGTAATCTTCATCGATTTTTCAAACATCAGCAGCAGCAACTCAAACCCCGCACCGTGGTTATCGGTCTCCTTTAAGAAAAGATCCTGGTTACCAAAGAACACGTAGTTCCAGCTCATCATTGCCGGCTCTCTTTGCAAGGGCTCATCCCAACCCATACCATAGTCTTTATATACTATAAGCCCTAGTATCAGTGTGAATACAAACAATAAGATCCCGGGTATGTATGGTTCTATTTTACTTTTCATAAATGTTGTATGGTATTTTCTCGTGTATAGCTTAGTAAAAGCCTATAAAGGTAAAAAAAATGTCGACTTAAATTTTTTGATGTTAAACTACTGAAATCAGTGCATTCGCGCATAAATATTAGCCGATGGGAATCCCCCTGATTTTCTATTGCACTCGCTTTATTTCCAACTTTGCAAATCCCCGCAGATATCTGCTCCCGACGTTTATGTCCGACATAGAAATAACAACAATTGCTTCATCCATTGATTCTATACCTTGCCCATCCTTGTCCGTGATCACGTAAACATGATTCCCCACATCAGTGTTTATCAGTTCATTCCACGAATAAACGTTTTTATATCCATCCGTCGCCTCAAGAACTACTATAAGCTCACTATAGTACTTCGGTTTATCTACTTTTACGTGCACGCTATCTAACAGCGTCTTCAGCAGCACTCCTTTCACGTTGTTTGCTGTCTTTTTATCTTGTCCTCTGTGATTTTTGATCACCACGTCGCCCAATGACATCCCACTAAACTTCCTGATCGTAGCAATATCAAAAACGACCGGCTTTTCTACTTCACCCTGTACAATAAACTGGTGTGAGGCATCAACTTTGTGCTGTGCATCTACCGGAATACAAAAAAATAAAGACATAAGTACCCCCAGAATACCCGACTTCAAAAACGCCATACCTTCAATTTGGTGCAAAATAAAAAACCTCTGCAAGGTTTGCAGAGGTTCTCAAATATTTATTGTACTAAAAATTATCCTTGTAATGCTGCTGCACCGCTCACAATTTCCGTCAATTCGGTAGTGATCGCCGCCTGACGCGCACGGTTGTAGCTGATCTTCAATGCTTTCAGTATTTCACCGGCATTTTCGCTCGCCTTATCCATAGAGGTCATACGTGCACCGTGCTCAGATGCATTAGCATCCAGTACTGCTTTGTATACCTGTGTGTTCAATATTTTTGGCATAAGCTCCAAAAGCAACTCATCCATAGATGGTTCATAGATGAAATCTACGTTCTTACTGCCTGCTTTCTGCTCTACCTTAGGTATTGGCAGGTAAGCTTCAGCTGTAAATACCTGTGTAGCTGCGTTTTTAAACTGGCTATAAACCAGCTCTATTCTGTCATATTCCTTCCTCAGAAATGCATTCTGTGCGTAAACAGCAGCACCACGTACACTTTCAAAAGAAAGATTAGAAAATATGTTCCAGTAATCACTAACTACATTATAACCCAGCTTCGTAAAGAACTCGTAACCTTTCTTACCAATAGGTAAAATAGTCACATTGCCTTTTTTGAACTGCTCAGGGTATTTTTCATTGATCACCTGGCGGGTAAGCTTGATAACGTTGGCGTTATAAGCACCGCACAGACCACGGTCACTGGTTACAGCGATCATCAATACACGCTCTGTAGTACGCTCTTCAGCCAGTGGCATACTTACGTCGCCAGATACGCTGCTAACTATATTACTCAGCATTTCCTGCAGTTTCTGCGAATACGGGCGCATCTGTATGATAGCATCCTGTGCACGACGCAGTTTAGCCGCACTTACCATTTTCATGGCCTTAGTGATCTGCTGGGTAGACTGTACTGATTTTATACGATTCCGAACCTCTTTGAGCTGTCCTGACATATTATTTTAAATAACTATTGTTGAATTTGGCTGCAAAGTTATCCCTTACTGGTCAATTATACAAAAGTAAACAACGATATTTTCCTGAGAATCTGGTTATATTTCATCGTTACCACCCAAAGGTATCAGCTAAATCGCCTATAATACCCAGTTTGCCTGCACCAGGGCTACTTCTGATCTTTATTTTAACCCCGGTTTTATAATTGGCGGTAAATTCATTGAAAGCTGCAGACAGAGTATTGACTACATAATGTGCAGTATGTTCTTTGCTGAATACGAATGGAAAATACTCCTGGAAACTAAATTTTCTGTTCTTTTTGTCCGTTAAGATAATCCTGGCATTGCCTCTGGAAGGCTCCAATACCTCAAATTTAGACAGGTCTTTGAAGTAAAATTCCTGCACCTTTTCTCTCTGCAAGAAATATTTCTTTGTCATTTTGATCATTACTTTATCCCTGTAAATATCCACTTCAAGCGGACGGCGGGATAAAATAATAATGAACCAATAGACACCCACTATCTCTGCCAGACCTAATCCCAAAATCACTACTACCTCTCCGGCCGACAATTCTTCATATAGAACTAACATAACCAGACCGACAAACAGCGCATTTACCGTCGCTATCAAAATTCCCAAAAAAGATAACCACCCATACACCTTCAGCGCCCTGCACTGTATTACATCAGTAGAATTATCAAGTACTTTAGGAGAGCCAGCCCTGCTATCAGCCACTTCATTTTCTTTATCGGAAACACTCGGGATATTTGCATAATTCGCGGGCTGGCCACTCAAAGCTTCATTAAATGCTTCAGTAAAACCAGAAAAGTCCACCAACGACCTTCGTCGGTATACTCGCCCGCTGAGCTTTACCTGCCTGCCTTCCTGCAAATACAAGATCAGCGATTCGGGTCTTGAGCCAACATATAGGAGTTTATGATTTTTCAGCTCACTGTTACTGAAATGGAGGGTATTGCCACGGGTGCCGGTCAATTGCAAATTGCCGTACTTGAAGCTCGCAGCATATTTTTTAGATCCTGCTTTCTTGGCAAGGTAGTAGCAACCCAGAAATAATGCAAACCACGAAAAAATGAGCGCTATACCCAGAAGACCCTCATCTTCTATTAGCATTACAAATAGAACACAGGAGGTAATGAATCCAATAAAATAGAAAAGAATGTAATAGGCAATAATTCTGGCAGTGCTGGTTATATATACAGTATATGCTGTCATCTTATACGCAAACTCGGCAGGACCTCAAAATGAAAAGTAACATCGACAAACGGATACATTCATCGATGTCAATTCCAAATATTAACATTTAAATAGTTTTTATTCCAATTATTACTACCCAGCTACCGCCAGCTGCTTGGTTTCCATGCCCAATTTGGTCACAGTCAGGAAGCACTGGCCTGTTGCCGAATAAGTGATCAACTTCATTTTTTTCAGGCTTTCCAGGTGTATGCGCAGTGTTGCACGACTTACTCCTGCCTTGGTTGCAATAGCTTCAAATGATACAAATCCTTTAGAAGGCGCATCCTGAACGTATAATTTTATTGTGGAAAAAACATTACCCAATTCCGGCATAATTATTATTGATTTTTATAAAGTTAGCCTTTTTACGGCACATTACCTACTACCCTGTATCTGCCAATTCCGCATTTTGTTAAAAATCAGTGCATCAGCTTACCGTTATCACAGTTATTAGGTAATTTACGTGCATAATATATATGATGATGAAATTGCGGTTACTGGCGGCAGCAAT
>CANBQQ010000146.1 GCA_947371715.1 Flavipsychrobacter stenotrophus | reverse complement strand
TATGATGGGCAATTATGAAACTAATGGCCTGCCACAGGGTATGTATTTTGTAAAGTTTATATACCCTACCGACAAAGTAGCTTTGGTATATAATATAGACGTAAAGAAAAGTGTGCAGATCAACTACAAGTCTAATCCGCCAGCAGAAGATACAATGATGGCGCTGGAAACGATAATGCCTAAGGCAGAACCGAAGAAAGGTGGTAAAAAATAATTGATCTCTCCTCCAATATTTACTCAAAGGCGACCTATGGTCGCCTTTGTTGTTTTCATATTCCTGGCTCGATCGCTCCCCAAAACAGAAAAGCACCAACATTTGATGTTGATGCTTTTTAAATAAATAGTTTGTTGCTTAGCTAACCAGTGTGCCCACATGCTTGCCTGTAACCACGTTCAACAGATTGCCGGTGCGGTTCATATCAAATACAATGATAGGCAGCTCATTCTCCTGGCAAAGGGTGAATGCGGTCATATCCATTACCTTAAGGTTCTGGCTGATCACATCTGCAAAAGACAATGTTTCGTAACGTGTAGCTGTTGGGTCCTTTTCAGGATCTGCAGAGTAGATACCATCTACACGTGTTCCCTTAAGAATAACATCTGCCTTTATTTCAATAGCCCTTAGTGAGCCTGCTGTATCTGTAGTGAAGTATGGGTTACCTGTACCTGCACCAAATATCACTACACGGCCTTTTTCAAGGTGGCGCATAGCCCTGCGGCGAATGTACGGTTCTGCCACCTGCTCCATTTTAATAGCGCTCTGCAGGCGGGTACTCACACCTACCTTATCCAGCGCAGCCTGCAAGGCCATACCATTGATAACTGTTGCCAGCATACCCATATAGTCGCCCTGTGCGCGTTCTATACCTGTTTCGTGCTCGTTCATACCGCGGTATATGTTGCCACCGCCTATTACTACTGCCACCTGAACACCGATATTAGTGATCTCTTTTATTTCTTTTGCATACTGATCCAGCATTTGCGGGTCAATACCATAGTTACGTGTGCCCATCAGCGATTCGCCGGAGAGCTTTAAAAGGATGCGTCTGTATTTTGGGAGCATTGGAGTTTGTTATTGTACTGCAAAGAAATAAAAAAGTTCTGTGTTTTCCCCCGATAAAAAGAAATGCCGGATGTTAATGTGGCAGGAATAGCCACTGTAGCGGGATTGGCGGGTACAACCATTTTTGCACACCTCGTGCACACCACCTGTCAAAGTAAGAAATTCTAATCTCCTGATAGTTCTATTAAAAGGAGAAAGGCTTCCCTCTTATATATACGGGAAGCCTTTCTGTTCATGTGTGTGTGTGGACTACTGCATATCAATCAATTGGTCTTTTGCTGTGCGGTCGTGTTGGCGCATTTTACCGATGATCGTCTCTAAAGAGTGTTTTACCTTTTCAATCGCCAACTCCAATGCTTGTTCTGTTGTACCGGCATGGCTTGTGGCTACTACCGGTTGCTGACGTTCCATATGTGCCTCAAGCACACACTTTTTGTCATCTGTACCTGCTTTATTGCCATTTTCGTCGCTAAAGTGCACATCTACCCTTGTTATGTGCTCGGTGTGCCTGCCTAGTGATGCAGTTACTACATCTTTTACATGTGCGTTCAGTCTTTCGCTACCCTCGATATTGTGGTCTGTGCTTACCTGGATTGTCATGATGTGTTGATTTATGATTAACAGTTAAGTCATGGCAATATCGTGCCACGGGGTGAGGAATATAAAGCATCTCAAAAGGATATACTATTATTTGGCAGCTTGGTTTTGGAGGAAACACCGATAAGAAGACAACAAAAAATCCCCTGACAAAGAAAAGAATTGATAGATGGTGGTAGAGCGCGCTGCCCAGAATCAATAAACAAAGGATTACAGCAAACACGGTAAGGCAAGATAACACCACATGCCGATGTGGTAAAAAAGTACCATAATTGCTGACGAAAGATTTAATTTTTCTTCTTGCTATTTTTTGGCAATCCTATTGTACGCAGCATTTCATTAGCCTTATCAACTTTGTCCTGAAACAAAGGCATTGATACATATTGCTCCAATGATTTATCAATACGAACTACAGGAATGTTTTTTTCATTTAGCTCTTTTACATTCATAGCACAAATTTACTACTTTTTACGCTCAGCAAGAAAGGCGTCGTATTCGGTTTCTTTCTCAAAACTCTCCCATTCGTTATTACGCAATCCATAAATGTAAAAATCTTTGCTTATTTCATCATAATATCTAGCTATCCCCATCCTATATAGCCTGGTCCTCGTTTTCGTGCTTCCAGTGGCGTACATCAACCCGTATGAATATCTATCTGTGAAAGCATACACGGTGGATACTACTGTAGCAAGTACTTTTTCGCTATCTCCATTGTTTGAGACGGCCAGATCATTGATATCGCCTGTTTCTACGTTTTTGTCACCAAAAGCAAGATTATATAAATCCTTTAAGTTCGTCTCACTATATTTTATGAGTTTGGAAATTCTTCCTCTAGGCCCATCACTTATAAATTCGAAGACCATTAATGAGGTTTCCGCTTTTAGTTCATAGCGATCTAATTTCATTGTAATTTAGTTGTCGTACGTAAAGCTAAAAGAAATTCATTTTTAATTCCCCAAAAACTCTAACAAACCTATAACCACTCTGTTTAGGTTGCCATTGCTTACATTAACTTATATTTGTTCGGTGAGTTTTTTATATCCGCTTTTTTTAACGGCAGGGGCGGTCCTGGCCATACCTATACTGATACACCTGTTCAACCTGCGTAAGTACAAGACGGTGATGTTTCCGCATACCCGTTTCTTAAAAGACATTCAGCTGAACAGTCAAAAGCAGAGCCAGGTAAGGTATAAGGCACTGCTGGCCATGCGTTTGCTGTTTCTGTTGTTCCTGATCCTTGCATTTGCACAGCCATTCTTTAATACTTCTAATGCTACAGATAAGGGCAACCGCACGCAGATCATCTATATAGACAACTCTTACAGCATGAGCGTAAAGAAAGGCGCACGCACTATGCTGGATATTGCTAAAGAAGACGCAGCCCGCCAGGTACGCACCGCCACACCGGGCACTCGCTTTATATTGCTCACCAACGACAAGCCGATGAGCTTCCGCTCTGAGCCTGCGGATAAGGTATTTGCCGCTATTAACGCACTAGATGTAACTGCAGGTACAAAAACAATTGCACAGGTTGTGGCCAACGCCCAGAGTATGGTGCAAAATGAAGCAACCAAAGGCGGAGATCTTTTCTATTATTCCGACTTTCAGCAAAACGCTTTCCCGGCAACACCAGATAAAGCACTGATGAAGAACATTACCTTCTATGGTATGCCGGTGCAGGCCGACGAAGTGCAGGATGTATACATAGATACTGCTTACCTGGCTATGCCTGTGCTACAAACCGGAAAGAACAATAACCTTATTGTTCGTACACGGCTTAGCGGCAAGGAAGCAAAAGACGCCGTGGTATTGCAACTAAGCATAAATGGCCAGGTAAAGAGCGCCGCTATACTCAATTTTAAAGACAAAAAAGAGAGTATTGATACGCTTAGTTTCCAGGTCAATAATGCCAACTGGCAACAGATACAGCTGACGCTCAACGATGCCGTGATGCGTTTTGACGATACCTTCCGCATTACAGCGCGCAGCGCTTCAAATTTCTCAATTCTTGTGCTCAATGAGGGCCAGGCAAATCCTTACCTGCAAGCGGCTTTCAGAGCATACGAAGGTTTCAGGCTGAACCAGCTGGACGTAAATAATGCACCGAAAGAATGGAACAGCTATAACCTCGTTATCCTGAATGGCATTACGCGCATGGATGCAAACCTTGGCAAAGCAGTTAGTGATGCATTGTCGAGAGGGCAGAGCATTTGCATATTCCCGGGCAAGACAAACAATTTTGATGCGATCAATGAGGGTTTGAAAATGAGTGGCGATATCAGCATCAATGGTATTGATACTTCGGTGCAGGCAGCCAGCTCGCTGCAGCAGGGTAGTGCATTGGTAAAGGATCTGTTTGAAAAAATACCTGACAATGTGCAGCTTCCGGTGGCCAACTGGCACTACAGTATTTCCGCGGGACTGAATGCTAACCAGCAGTCGGTGTTGAGCTTCCGCAATGGAGATCCATTATTTGCCCGTTATACACCGGGTAAGGGTCAGTTGTATATCTGCGCTACCAGTGCCGATCTGCAGAGCGGCAATTTTCCCGGCAGCTACTTCTTTGCGCCATTCCTTTACCAGATGGCCATGCAGAGTGGCAGTAGCAATGTTTATGCAGTGACAAGCGGATCGCAACAGGCCATATATCTGCCGCTTAACAATGTATCGGAAAGAAATACGATGCATGTACTCGCAAAGAATATTGATGTGATCCCGCCGCAGCGTCCTAATGGCGCGGGACTCGATGTGTTTATGGATCAGGCAGTGCAGGTACCCGGGTTTTACCAGCTGGCGGCAGCGGAAGGAGATACTACAGATGTGGCTCTAAACCAGGACAAGCGCGAATCAGTTTTGGAATATAAAAACATCAGCACCCTGAAAAGTGAATGGAAAGGTGATAATATCAAATGGCCTGATGTCACAAAGGGAGGCAGCCTGAAAGAATCAGCAGTCAGCAATTTCCCATTGTGGAAGGTGTGTGTGTTGCTGGCGGTATTGATGCTGGCTGTTGAGACATGGTTATTGGCGAGGGTGAAGAAGGTGGCAGCATAGAAAGACGATAAGCGCTCTTTGCCAAGATCTGGAATCGATTTTCTGCACCGGCATTTGTATAACCATAAAACCAATTCCCGGCAGGTAAGTCGTCCACACCCAATCTCTCATTACCTTTACAACATGTCTTTCAAGAAAATAACCAACGAAGATATTGCGCATTTCCAATCCATATTGGAACCTCGCTACGTTATGACCGACACCGAGCACCTTGAGCGTTGCTCGGGAGATCATACCGAAGATCTGCGCTACCTGCCCGAGGTAGTATTGCAACCCGGTACTACCGCAGAGGTAAGCACAATAATGGCTTATTGTAATCAGCAGCTGATACCTGTAACCGCCCGTGGTGCAGGCACCGGCCTTAGCGGTGGCGCACTACCTGTTTATGGTGGTGTGGTGCTCGATATGAAACGCTTCAACAAAATACTGCATGTTGATAAACGCAATTTCCAGGTAACAACTGAGCCCGGTGTCATTACCCAGGAGCTACAGGAACACCTGAAAGCGGAAGGACTCTTCTACCCGCCCGATCCCGCCAGCAAAGGCTCTTGCTTTATTGGTGGCAATGTATCTGAAAACAGCGGCGGACCACGAGCAGTTAAGTACGGCGTGGTAAAAGACTACGTCCTCAACATAGAGCTGGTGCTCCCCGATGGTAACATCATATGGACGGGTGCCAATGTATTAAAGAACGCCACAGGCTACAACCTTACACAGTTGATAGTGGGCAGCGAAGGCACACTGGGCATCATCACAAAAATTGTTTTGAGACTGATACCGGCAGTGAAACACGACCTTACCTTATTAGTACCTTTCCGCTCTGCGGTAGAGGCTTGCGCCGCTGTCAACGCCATATTCCTGGGCGGCTATACCCCATCTGCATTAGAGTTCATGGAACGCGATGCACTGGAATGGTCTATGAAATTTACACAAAGTACAGGTGTACACCTGCCCGATGATATTGCCGCCCACCTGCTCATAGAGGTAGACGGCAACCATATGGACGAGCTCTACCGCGATGCAGAAGCCATCTCTGAGATCGTCCAAAAATTCGATATCGGCGAAGTACTCTTTGCTGACAGTGCAGAACAAAAAAACATGCTGTGGACCCTCCGGCGTAAGGTCGGCGAGGCGGTAAAAAGCAATTCCATTTACAAAGAAGAAGACACCGTTGTGCCTCGTGCCGAACTGCCGGAACTGCTGCAGATCATTAAACGCATTGGCGCCGAATACGGCTTCCAGAGTGTATGCTATGGCCATGCCGGCGATGGCAACCTGCATGTGAATATTGTGAAAGGAACTATGAGCGATGAAGACTGGAACGGCAAACTAACACAGGGTATTCGCGAACTGTTCAAAGAAGTGGTTCGCCTTGGCGGTACCATCTCCGGCGAGCATGGCATTGGCCTTGTACAAAAGGAATACATGGACATTGCCTTCAATGAAACGCAAACCTTGTTGATGAAACAGATCAAAAATGTTTTCGATCCAAATGGCATCCTCAACCCCGGCAAATTATTTGTTGGCGCATAGCCTTGAACTAAAAAATTCGATAATAATTATGGGTACAGCAACCGCTCTCCTCCTTTTGAAGGTGCCGGCCACGGCACGAGCGTAGCTCTGTACCCAAGGTGTTGGCTTTTTCAGCCGACACCTTGGGTGAGGTGGTTATCCACAGAGCCCTTTGCGTGAACCACACAAGAACCCACACATAACCATACTGTTAAAATACGGCAACTGGCACGCTTGTTGCGGTTTGATTATTGTTTTTACGGTAACTTCGTACATATAAATTTATTATAATGAAGCAGATGCTTTGCACATTGCTGTTATGCGCAGGATTCCTTAGTGTATCAGCCCAGGATGTTTATAATAGTTCGGGAAAAGCAAACGGATACAAAAAGAAAGAGCAGAAGGGCTACGACCCTGCCAAACTCGTAATTGGTGGCGGCCTCAACGCAGGCCTGTCTTCCGGGTATGCCAATTTCGGAATCTCTCCTAAAGTGGGCTATAAGCTTACCGATTTTCTTGCCGTAGGTGTTGGTGTAGGCTATCAGTATTACAAAATATACGACTATACGCTACCTAACAACCAGGAGCAATTCCAGCATTATAACATAGTATTCCCGGGGCTTTGGGCTAAGTGTACTGTCTACAATCCCATTTTCATAGCAGCAGATTTTGAGTACGATATTACTAATATCCGCTATTATGTTCCCGACTATTCCAGTGGAACAGCAGATCGCGCCGTAAGGAGAACACAGTCGGTAACTGCGGCTTGTATGCTGGTTGGTGCCGGTTATAAGCAATCACTGGGTGGCCGCACATCGGCTACTTTCGAAATTATGTACGACGTCTTGCAGGCAGACTACAGCCCCTATAAAAACCAGCTCGTTTATCGTGCAGGTATATACGTTGGGTTATAATATATCGGGTAAATTTTATTGATTGTCGGTTGTGTCCTACTTTTGGATACAACCGATTTTGTTTCTGGCATTGATCCATTGATCTGACCGGTATTTGAATCTTGCTTGCAGCAACCACTTTTAAGTTTTTACTTTTCACTTTTTACTTAGCAACATGAGTCCTGTAATACTGCTTTCCATTATCCTCATATACTTCGCGGTGCTGCTCGGCATTGCCTTTTATACCTCCCGAAATTCCAGCAATGAATCCTTCTTCATCGGTAACCGCAACAGTAAGTGGTGGCTGGTAGCCTTCGGTATGATCGGCACATCATTGTCGGGGATGACATTCATATCTGTGCCGGGCACAGTGGGCCTCAAGGGCTTCGATTATTTCCAGGTGGTTATCGGTTATTGGTTAGGCTACTTCGCTGTGGCGTTTATACTTTTGCCGCTCTATTATAAGCTTAAGCTTACCTCCATATACACTTACCTCGAAGGCCGCCTGGGTGGTACGGCCTACAAAACCGGTGC
>CANBQQ010000145.1 GCA_947371715.1 Flavipsychrobacter stenotrophus | reverse complement strand
AGGGGATAATTATTACCGTATGATAAACGTATTTGGATTACCCATGAAAATGATCTGATCAATCATCGACAATTCTATGTTAATCAATACTCGTCAGGTTCAGGTGGAGTGCAGCATTTTAAATATGAAGAATGTTTTTGTAACAACATAACTATCGATAATTATGAACGGCCTTAGCAAAATAATCATAATAAGTATGCTCTTTTGTACTATTGCAGTCTCTTGTAGAAAAGACCCACTTGACTATACTTCAAGAATGGCGGGTACGCACCAACTTACAGGATTAGTATATAAAATTGGGTCATCGGCTGCACCTCATCTGGTTTCCGACACTGACAGTGTATATGTTGTTAATAATAGCACCATTATTTACACAAGGTTCGGACGCCAGGATACAATGCATTGTTCATCTACAGATAAAAAATACAAGACATCAACTTTTACATACCACTACCGCTCACTAACCGGTATGCCTTTTATTGAGGATCATGACACCGTTATTTATAACTATTCTAATAATGGCATCGTTTATACTGCATTGAACAATTATAATAACAACCTGGAATATCTGCGGGCACATAATTAAGAAATGAGCACCCTTGGCAAATAACCATTGCCCGGCAATAATGTAAAATAACACTATTGCCAACTTAGCTATGTAAACCCCTTGGGTTGACTTCAACTAGTCGAGCAAACCTACCTGTCAGGTATAACATTTTCTTTTGCATATCCAGCTACTCCACATTATCCACCTCAGGTATCTCTAATTCTACCCGGTCTTTGGTGGCCGCTCATTTCTCCAGCGGGCTACCCGTTACAAACACAGGCGTCTCCGTTACAACAATTTGCACCTTTCCATTGATCACCTTTGCAGTTGTCAGTCTCATTTCCTTACCCGGCATTGGCTGATAGATGTATGCGGTATCTGCTTTACCAAGATCCAAGTGATAAGTAGCTGTTCTGCCTTTGCTGTCGGGCACTACCAGCATATACATTACCTTCTTGTTGCTGGTATACTTATCTACAATAGGGTCATTGCTTATGGTCTCTGCATACGCATACGCTCCAAACAATTTATTCACCTGTGCTAAAAAATCGGCGGCAGGCCTTGCAGAGCGATCATCATTCAACAAACCTGATGTGCCATACTTAGCGGTGCTCTTTGCGTCATCATCATACAGCTCGTAATAGAATACGCGATCTATACCAGAACGGGCATACAACAATGAGGTGCGTAGTATCCAGTCGGCCTGAGTAAGCTGTATGCTCTTATCCTTAGTGGCAACAGCTCTTTGCACGCTTTGCTGATTAACATCGTATCCGGCTTCTGTTACCCACACCGGCATACCGTTACAGACTATTTGCCCGAAAATAAAAAACTCCTCTGCGGTTTTAGCCGTTATAGTGAGCTCAGGTGCTACACCTGTCGTCTGGTCTTTATTTGTGCCATTGGCATCGTTGGAATAGTAGTGGTAGTTGATCACATCCCACGGCAGGTCTACAGAGCCATCGGCTTTGTACCCCCGGTATTGTTTGCACCAATCTATCATGCCCTTTATATATCCGGTAGACGGATCTGCAAGGCCACCCATAACTACCTTCATATTCGGGTCAGCATTTTTCACCCCGGCACCTGCGCCTAATGCACCTTTATGACCATCATAAAAAGCAGAAAGGTTAGCGGCATATTCGCGACCTGTCTGGTAGGCTGCACGGCCCTTCCACCATTTGTCGCGCTCGTTATCACACTCTATATAGTGTATGAGTCCTAACCCTGATTTAATGGCATTGACCTTGTCGCCATTCCACCGTGGCTTGCCATCCACTTTCAGCAAACTCGCATCTACCTTTCTATTGCTACCGTACCGTGCGGCAAACTGAAAAGCCACCTTTGCCTGCTCTATGTATGATGCAGGTGCTGAAAGATCTTTGCCATAGCGAACGGGTACATTCTCATAATTCCGCTGCCCCTCGGGGTAAGTATCTTCCATCCACTTAGGTATGGTCTTAAGGCAAGCCAACACTTCGATGTGCTGATCGTTGCACCATTGGTACATGGCATCATAATTCCAGCCACCATCATGCACAGGATTGTACGTATAGTTGCCCTCTGTTGCCTCCAGCTTACCCCAGTCCAGGTAATGCCGCACGCCGGTGAAATTCTTTATTGGGTCAAGCATCGATGCATCTGCTTTGTCGGGATCGGTCTTATTCTGGAAATTCCACTCAAAGGCATTGATGCCAAAGTAATTACCAAGCGGTATAGCCCTGTCTACATGGCTCATACCCACTTTATCGGGAGAGGTGTATTTCCCATAAAACTCTATCTCTCCCGGAAACTCTCCCCATGAATTAATGATGAGGTATCGCATACCGGAAACCGGCTTAGCCAAAGCGAATACGCCTGGTTTAGCAGGATCAGGGCCCTCCCATGTGGCGGCACGCTCTCCTTTAAAAACTGCTATCGGCACTTTGGTCCAGTCGGGCATTACCGCATAAATGGTCATAGGGTGTGCCGCATCTATGCAGCGCCAGCAGTACATCATTATACTGTCTATGGTCATCTGCTCGCCATCCTGTAGCGGATACCACGCATCGTAGTGCTCTACCAGTTTATTATAGCCGGTATTGGGCTTTTGAAACTGATCATTGTCGAAGAGCATTTCCAGGTTGCCGGTAGCATTGGTCTGCTGATACCATAGCTTACCATCAATAGGTATTTTACCCGGCATGTGAAAGTTATGCGTGTCTTTTTGCGCACAGCCTGTCATACAGAACAGCAGCAGGGGAATGATAAATGAAGCGATCTTCATAGTGATAAAGATAATGATGGATTTTGTCGTTGCGGCTATTTGTCTGAATCAGAATGGCCAGAATTTTAGAATAAGGAAAATGACCTGGACTTTAAGACCAACTACTTGGTTTAATTGGGCTGTTGAAAAAAGTGGAAGTTTTTTCTTATTTACGGAAGTTTTATTGTGTGTATTTTGTCTGAAATGCTTTATGGATAATGGTTTGAAGGGATTTTAACAAATTTCCGAAAACGTCCACTTTCTTCCACTTTTTTCCGGCTTCTTCCGGTTTTTGCTTCCACATTTTGTTTGGCGTGGGCCAGAAACTTGTTTACATGTTGGTTAGCGATTACCCACTGTGGAGACGCAATCCTTCGAGAACCTCAGGATGACATTGCGTCTCTACGAACCCGTGTTGGGGGTTAGCCATATTAAAGAACATGCAGAGGTTTATCTGATTTGAGTGCAAATTAATGAGGGAAAATGAGGGAATAAAATAAAGATATTCACAAAAATGTGGACATCTATTCTTAGTTGCTGATGAGTCAACAACTTAGGTGGTGTTATTTGAAGTGAAAAATAATTTTCAAAGATCTTACAATGGGTGCAGATCTAACTATAATGAAACTGTGTTGCATTTATTGACAAAATCATACTTTTAAAAAAATAGCACCAATGAACGTACTTATTGAAACCGAAAGACTTATCATCAGGCCGCTTGTGTTATCTGACTACCCCGGTATGTTCGAGATGGATTCAGATCCAGAGGTGCATAGGTATGTGGGCAATGAGCCGGTTAAAGATGTGGCGCGCATAAAAGAGGTAATAGGCATGGTGAGGCAGCAGTATGAGGATTTCGGTATTGGCAGATGGGCGGTGATAGAAAAAGCAACTAATGATTTCGCGGGCTGGACGGGCTTTAAATATATGACCGGCCCCATAAACAAGCACAGCAATTTTTACGATTTCGGCTACCGATTTGCCAAACGTTTCTGGGGCATGGGCTATGCAACTGAGGCAGGCAAAGCCGCCTTGGATTATGGCATACAACACCTCAACTTTAAAGACATCTATGCCATGACCGATATAGATAATGGGGCATCAAGAAGAGTGCTGGAAAAACTGGGATTCAAGTATATAGAGAAGTTTGATTATGATGCCGAACCCAACTGGAGAACTGAGGGGCAGCCAACTACGTGGTATAAGTGGATGGGGGAGGATTAGTGTAGAAGATTTACACACTTTGACCGGCAGGTGCTTGTCTGTGCTTAAACTTTATACTTCCCTTTAGGATTTCTATTAGAATGGAAAATAGAGTGTATAAAAATTACTTTATCCTTTTTGTCAACTCTGTAAATGACGAGAAAAGGAAAGGTTTTTACAATTGCCTCTTTGAATCTTGTATTCCTCGACAATCCTTTATCCGGATTTGTTTCGATCTGCTCAATAACATTTAAAATAGCCTCGCTAAATCTATCGCCAAGCCCATGCTGTCTTTCTTCATACCATGCCCATGACTCTTCGAGTTCTTTTCGTGACCTATCTGAAAAAACAACATTATAAATCATCTGGCATCTCGTTTAACCTGCAGTTTCTTTATAGACGCTTTTACTTCATCTAAAGAGTGCCCCTTCTCTTTTCCTTCTTTCCAGTTTTTGTAATCCGCATCAAATTCTTTGACCAGATCGTTATCCTCCCACCATTCCAACTCAGAATTGATGTCATTTTTAAACAATACATACATAGCCTTTATCTTGTCGTCATCCGCTACAGAAATGTAATCGTTTAGTTTTGCTCGTATCGCCGCCGTTGTCATTGCCATCTATTTATTCAAATTTACGAAAACACTACAAAATGGGTAACGCTTGCCTAACACCGCTCTTCGCTCCCACTCTCACTCTGCTTTTACCCTCCCCAGCCCTATTGTCGCTTGACCGGAGCTTTTCGCAACTTCTTCTTATTACTGCGGGTGTCGTATAAATTCAGTATTACTACCTTGTTGCCTTCAATCCTATAATATATCCTGTTGTGCTTTGTAACGTGCAAACTCCTAACTGTCTTCACACCAGCCGGCGCACCAATGAAAGGATTCATTTGTAGCCTATGTATTCGAGTATAAACTATCCTGAGAAACTCATCCGCAACTCTTTCTCCCCATTCGTCTTTAAGATAATCCAACACCTGTAACATCTTACTGGAAAACCGCTTATTTAAGACTATTTCCTACGCCATTTATCCATAATGTTTTTGAACTCATCCAAAGAAATTGTATTATTTTCAATCGGTTCATTCGCCAACATCACCAATTCTTTATAGTCCTTTTCAGATAATTGAGTTGCAGCATCGTCTTTATGCTCGAGATAAAAAGACAACTCCTCATCAAGCATACGTAGGATGTTTTCATCACTAACTGTTGCTACCTGCTTTATTAAATGTTCCTGCATTTCCTGAATAGACATATACTATCTTATTTATTCAAATTTACGAAAACACTACAAAATGGGTAACGCTTGCCCAACAACGCTCTTCGCTCCCACTCCCGCTCTGCTTACCCTCCCCACCCCTCTCTATCCAGGCTTCTATACTGTATTGCTTCTGCCAGGTGTTCCGGACGTATCTCTTCGCTCTCAGCAAGGTCGGCAATGGTGCGACTTACTTTAAGGATGCGATCGTAGGCACGGGCACTGAGGTTCAGGCGGTCCATAGCGGTCTTGAGCAGATTAGCACCTACGGGGCTTATCTGGCATATTTCTTTCAATAGCTTGCTGCCCATCTGTGCATTGGCATATACTCCCGGATGCTCTGCGAATCGTTTAGCCTGTATCTCGCGCGCTTTAATAACGCGGGTACGCACATCGTTACTAGGCTCCGATGTTTTCTGTGATGACAGCTCGGAGAACGCAACCGGTGTTACTTCCACATGCAGGTCTATTCGATCTAATAGCGGACCACTGATCTTATTCAGGTAGCGCTGCACCATTATGGGCGAGCAGGTACATTCTTTTTCAGGGTGATTGAAATAACCACATGGACATGGATTCATACTAGCTATGAGCATAAAGCTTGCAGGGAATTCTATGCTCAACCTTGCCCTGCTTATGTTCACCTTGCGTTCTTCCATTGGCTGGCGCATTACTTCAAGCACTGTGCGTTTAAATTCCGGTAGTTCATCGAGAAACAAAACACCATTGTGCGCTAATGATATTTCACCGGGTTGTGGTATACCTCCGCCCCCGACCAGTGCTGCATCTGAAATTGTATGGTGCGGGCTGCGGAACGGCCTTTGTGCTACCAGCGATGTATTGCCGGGCAGCTTGCCTGCTACCGAATGTATCTTGGTTGTCTCCAGTGCTTCCTGTAGCGTAAGTGGCGGTAATATAGTAGGAAGCCTTTTTGCCAGCATTGTTTTTCCTGCTCCCGGAGGGCCTATAAGAATGGCATTGTGCCCACCCGCAGCAGCTATCTCCAGTGCACGCTTGACATTCTCTTGTCCCTTTACATCGTTAAAGTCTACATCAAAGAAATTCTGTGCATCGAAGAACTCTTCACGGGTATTTACCTTCAGTGGTTTCAGGTCGCTTTGTCCCCTGAAAAAGTCAACCACCTCATTTATATTTTCTACTCCGTAAACGTCCAGATTATTGACCAGTGCGGCCTCACGGGCATTTTCTTTGGGCACAAAAAGCCCTTTATATTTTTCAGCCCTGGTCTGTATAGCTATGGGTAGCGCACCTTTTATAGGTCGCAGTGAACCATCCAGAGACAGTTCGCCCATCATTACATATTCATGCAGTTGTTCGGTAGGTAACTGTTCGGTAGCAGCCAGGAAACCAATGGCGATGGGAAGGTCGTATGCCGCACCTGCTTTCTTAATATCGGCGGGCGCCATGTTCACTACCATCTTGGCGCGGGGGCGTTCGTGTCCACTATTGTTTATGGCAGATAAGATCCTGTCTACACTCTCCTTTACCGCACTATCGGGCAGGCCCACTATAAAATAACCCGGCAACCCGCCGGGGGTATCTACTTCTATGGTGATGGTGATAGCATCTACTCCGTAAACAGCACTTCCGAATACTTTTACTAACATGGCTTTTCTACTACTATTAAGAGGTGTAAATGTAGCGATTAAAGCAATTCTTATTTCTTAATCCTCTGTGCATTCAGCGCGCGCTCATAGCACTCTATCCATTTTTTAACAGATAGCTTGCCTGCCAGTTGGCCAATGAGGTCGTAGGGTATCTGTTCCGGCTTTTTAAATCGGATGCAGCTTTTACCCATATCCAGTTTCGCTTTAGTGTGTTTGGGGTATTCTGTCACAAACCAATCGAGCAGCTCCTTACTGCCATATACCCCCATATGATGAATTGAAATAGCACCTTTCTGCGATGCAATACTCATGTACCCCAGCGGCAGCTTAGGATCGCAATGATACCCCGCCGGAAATATACTATGCGGCACCACATAACCGATCATACCATACGTCATGCGCTCTTCATAGTCTTTGTCTATATACTTAAGTATCGACTCGCGAAGCTGTTGCATGGCAGCCTTGCGATCATCGGGCAGGGAGTCTATGTATTCGTCGGGGGTGGTTATGGGTGGGGGCATTGGGGTGATTTTGCACAAGAATACCTATATATATCTAAAGAAGCAAATGTGAATTGGCAATTTGGAAAATGTGTTCTGATAATAGGACGTGTCAATCTAAAAAACAAATTCCCAAATACCCAAAAGTTGTATCTTTGCACCCCGTAATAAAAAAATAATATGGCCTCCTTTTTAATGGCGGCTATTTTTTTTAACTCAAAAAACCAATCAAATAAATGGCTACTGTAGCACGTGAGAATATCGGTACACTGCACGATAAAG
>CANBQQ010000144.1 GCA_947371715.1 Flavipsychrobacter stenotrophus | reverse complement strand
GCACCCGTTACCGAATCGATCTTCGCAATGGTAGTATCTGTACTTGTCCATACACCACCTATTGTAGTGTTGGTGAGCACTATTGTAGAATTAACGCAGACACTATCAGGACCTGCAATAACACTCACTGTAGGAGTAGCAATAACCGTAAGTGGATAGATAGCTGTATCAGATCCGCAAGTGTTCGTATAAATGTATCTTATTGTATCTGTACCCGCTGATACAGGGAATACAACACCCGATGCGTCAATTGTAGCAATAGCAGTATTAACACTGCTCCACACACCACCCGCAACCGGATCTGTTAGCGCCAATGTAGAACCGATACACATACTGTCATTTGCACCTGTAATGGTATCTGCAAATGGAAGCGGAGTAACTGTCATAGCAAATGTATCAACAGCAGTACCGCAAGTGTTGGTGTAAGAATAGTACACCGTATCAGCACCTGCCACAACTCCAGTAACAACACCCGCTGATGTGATAGTGGCATTAGCATTGGCTATAGACCACGTGCCTGCACCGGCAGCAGTTGTATTGGCAAGAGACGTTGATGAACCAACGCAAACAGATGTAGCGCCCGTTACTGCACCAGCATTTGGTTGAGGGTTAACAGAGATTGTCAAAGATGCCGTTGCAGTACAGCCATTCAAGTCTGTTCCTGTAACCGTATATGACGAAGTGCTTAAACCAGAGAATATAACCGGTGATCCAGTAGATGCGCTCAGGTCTGTACCTGGTGTCCAGCTGTAGGTATTCGCACCTGTTGCTGACAAAGTAGTGTTATCGCCAGCGCAGATAATAAGCGAGCCTGCTGTTGCATTAACTACAGGTAATGGGTTAACAGTTATAGTTGCTGTAGCAGTGCTGCTGCAACCCGCACTTGTACCTGTTACTGTGTAAGTAGTAGTGTTGGTTCCTGAGAAAGTAACCGTAGCACCGGTTGATGCACTCAGGTCGGTAGACGGCGACCAGCTGTAAGTAGTCGCACCTGTTGCACCAATCGTTGTGGTTGTACCCGCACATATTGGTGTAGTACCAGGTGTGGCAGTAACTGTAGGAACAGGGTTAACTGTCACTGTTACTGAGGCTGTGTTTACACAACCATTACCATCTGTACCTGTTACAGTATATGATGAAGTTGTTGTACCGGTGAAAGTAACAACCGCACCTGTTGTTGCGCTGATGTCTGTAGAAGGTGTCCAGCTATAAGAAGTAGCACCTGTACCCTGCAATGTGGTAGTGCTACCCGCACACAATGGTGATGTACCTGCTGCCGCTGCAACTGTAGGGAGGGCGTTAACCGTTACAGTTACAGTATTGGTGTTCACGCAACCATTGCCATCTGTACCCGTTACTGTGTAGGTAGTAGTAGCAGTTGGTGTTGCTGTTACCGGAGAACCTGTTGATGCACTCAGACTTGTTGATGGTGTCCATGAGTAACTTACACCACCTGTTGAAGACAATGTTGTTGAAGAACCAAGGCAAACCGATGAAGCACCTGAAGCTGCTGTGATTGCAGGCAATGCATTAACTGTAATTGTTGCCGTTGCTGTGCTGCTACAACCGGCGCTTGTACCAGTTACTGTGTAAGTAGTAGTATTGGTTCCTGAGAAAGTAACTGTAGCACCTGTTGAAGCACTAAGGTTGGTAGATGGCGACCAGCTATAAGTAGTTGCACCTGTTGCACCGACAGTAGTAGTTGTACCAGCGCATATTGGTGTAGCACCAGTTGTCGCAGCTACTGTTGGAACAGGGTTAACAGTTACGGTTACTGATGCCGTGTTTACACAACCATTACCATCTGTACCCGTTACAGTGTATGTTGATGTAGTTGTACCTGTGAAGTTAACAATAGCACCTGTTGTCGCACTGATGTCGGTTGAAGGTGTCCAGCTATAAGAAGTAGCACCTGAACCCTGCAATGTAGTGGTACTACCCGCACACAAAGGTGAAGTACCTGCCGCTGCTGCAACTGTAGGTAGGGCGTTAACCGTTACAGTTACCGTATTTGTATTGACACAACCATTACCATCAGTACCTGTTACTGTATAAGTAGTAGATGTAGTTGGCGTTGCTGTCACAGGAGTGCCGGTTGATGCGCTCAGATCTGTTGATGGTGTCCATGAGTAACTTACACCACCTGTTGAAGACAATGTTGTTGAAGAACCAAGGCAAACCGATGAAGCACCTGAAGCTGCTGTGATTGCAGGCAATGCATTAACTGTAATTGTTGCCGTTGCTGTACTGCTACAACCGGCGCTTGTACCAGTTACTGTGTAAGTAATAGTATTGGCTCCTGAGAAAGTAACTGTAGCACCTGTTGAAGCACTAAGGTTGGTAGATGGCGACCAGCTGTAAGTAGTTGCACCATTAGCACCGATAGTTGTAGTTGTACCTGCGCATATTGGTGTAGTACCTGGCGTAGCTGTAACTGTAGGGACTGGATTAACTGTTACTGTTACAGAAGCCGTGTTTGCACAACCATTACCATCAATACCCGTTACAGTGTATGTTGATGTAGTTGTACCTGTGAAGTTAACAACTGCACCTGTTGTTGCGCTGATATCAGTTGAAGGTGTCCAGCTATAAGAAGTAGCACCTGAACCCTGCAATGTAGTAGTACTACCCGCACACAATGGAGATGTACCTGCCACTGCTGCTACTGTAGGTAATGCATTAAAGTTTACAGCAACCGTATTCGTTGCACTACAACCATGAACGTTTGTTCCTGTTACTGTATAAATAGTATTTGCAGTTGGTGTTGCCGTTACAGGAGAACCTGTTGAAGGAGCTAATGTTGCAGCAGGTGACCAACTATAAGTAAGAGCACCTGTTGCAGATAATGTAGTTGATGAGCCCGCACATACAGCGGCAGCACCGGAAGATGCAGTAACAACCGGCACAGGATTAACAAAGATCGCATAGACAGCAGAATCACTTCCGCAACTTACTGTACTTGAAACATAAACTATTGAATCCTGACCTGTGCTCACACCGGTTACCAGTCCGGTTGCCGGATTGACAGATGCAAACCCAAAGCGGCTATGCCATGTACCACCGGTTGCGCCGGTAGTCGTCAGCGCCATTGTACCCGCCACGCAAACACTATCTGAAGCACCGCTTATCACCCCTGCGTTAGGTGAAGGATTAACAGTGATCACGGCAAATGTATCAACGGTATTGCAACCATAGTTTGCACTATAAAACACGGTATCAGCTCCCGCTGCTATCGAATACACAACACCGGTAACAGCATCTACTGTAGCAACAGTAACGTTGCTTGTAGTCCATGTACCGCCGGTTGAAATATTTGCAAGGGCTGATGTATCACCAAGGCAAAGCGTTGTTGTTCCTGTTATAGGTGTGTTTGCGGCTGTAGAAGATGACACCGTTACTATGTGTGTAGCTGTATCATTTCCGCATGTAGGTGTTGTCACAACATAAAATAAAGTAGCATTACCCACTGCTGAACCTTGTACATTTTCCACCGTACCAGATATTGGAGATATTGTTACGATAGTAGGATTTGCATTTGTCCAGTTACCACCGGAAACAGAAGTTGTAAGCGTTAGGGATGTACCCACACAAACACCTGCTGCTGAAGAAGTAATTGTTCCTGCATCAGGCAATGGATTAACCGTTACCAGATGAGAAGAACTTAATGGTCCGCAGCTAAGTGACTGCGCTGTATAGAATATAGTAGTTGTACCCGCAGCTACCGCGTATACCAAACCTGTTGCCGCATCAACTGTAGCAACACCTGTATTACTGCTGCTCCATACACCACCTGTTGCGGTGTTAGATAAAGTAAGTGTAGCATTTACGCACACGGCTGAAAGACCTGTGATGTCACCAGTGTCAGCCAACGCCTTTACACTTATGGGGAATCTAACTGAACTGCTATCTGAAAGATAAACAACAGTATAAACAATAGTATCAGCACCGGCAGCTATACCGGTTACGATACCGGTTGTATCTGTACCAACTGTTGATACCGAAGCATTACCTGTGGTAGTGGTCCAGAAGGCTGTAGAACCTATACAATGCGGGCTATGTAAAGTAATAGTTGCAGTAACGCAAACTGAATCAGTTGCACCTGCTATCGCAGAGATACTTGGGGTGGCAATTGTCTTAAAGATAGATACCGTATTACCTACATAGTTGGCAACAACCACATCGGCCTTTTTATCACCATCAATATCACCGACTGTAAGCCCTTGCGGCTCGGCAGCGGTAACAAAAGAGGTGCCCGCAGTAAATGAAGTTCCTACGAGAGATCCGCCTGGATGTGTATTACGTAGTACTTCTATTGTATTACCGGTATACTCACCCAGAATAATATCTACTTTACTATCGCCATCGATATCTCCTGTACCTAAAGAATAAGGAGAGCCTATAACCGGATATAAGTGAGCAGTAAAACCTAAAATACCAGGCGCTGAAGATGTATTTTCAAAAACAGTTACGTTAGTGGAGTTGTAATTACCGACAACAATTTCAGGTCTGTTGTCTCCATTTACTTCCATGGCCTGCACTTCTGTAGGTGTTGTGCCACCAGTTGCAATATCAAAGTGTGCTGCGAAATTTATGTTGCCTGTACCCGATGATGTGTTGCGGAACACTGAAACGTTATCATTTATTGAGTTACTCACAACTATGTCCATGGCACCATCATTATCAAAATCCGCCGTGAAGATGCTACCCGATGATCCTGGGTTAGAACCAATGGCAGGTGTACTACCTATGGCAAACGAATCGAAACTTGTAGCAGTAGGTCCAAAGAAAGTAGCAGGAAAAGCAACAGCGGGAATTGAGGTCATCCTATTGCGGAACACCTTTATTGTCGAAGTAGATCCGGTTACAACTGCTATGTCTAATTTACCATCTCTGTCGTAATCGGCTATTGCCACTTCTGAAGGACCTACCCCTGGATTCAAATCTGTTTTACCACTAAAACTCATTATACCGCCGGAAGTTGTGTTCCTTATGCAGGATATGCGACCTGAATTTGAGGCTGCAACTACGATATCTAATTTACCATCACCATCAAGATCTGCCAGCTTAACATTTACACCACCATTTGACGAGGTGCATACCACCGGAGCAGCATATGCTATAGTTCCGGCACTACCTATATTACGGTAAACGTTAACCGCACCCTGTCCAGGAGTATTCGAATTATAAGTACAAACAATAAGATCGGGTTTACCGTCACCGTCCATATCACCGAAGTTAGCGTGACGCGGACCAGCTCCGGCACCTGTGCCAAATGGACTTGTTACCGCCAGATCAACTCTTGGCCTGAAGGTAGCACTGCCCGGTACATAACAACCATTGTCGTAAGTAGGCAAGAAGAAACCGGATTGATTGCATGCAAAAAGGCTCAGTGCATTTAAATAAGATACGCTGGTGTAGTTAGCACCTATTGGCAGCATTACAGTAAGTGTTGTACTGCCGCTACCTACTACAGTTCCCTGCACAGGGCCAAAGAATACTATATTATTTGAAAGAGTACTGGCATCAAAGCCGGTACCTGTTATAGATACTAAAGTTGTCAATGGAATACCCACCACCGGCGTAACCGATGTAATGGTTGGTGCAGTTGGAACTGCAAGAACAGTTATAGCTTGTGTATCTGCAAGTGTACCGCAGGCATTACTTACAGCATAAGAGATCAATGTTGTACCTAATGTAAGACCTGTAACCACACCTGTGTTGGTTACAGTAGCCACGGTAGGCACTGTACTGCTCCATACACCACCAACACCGGTTGTAGTTAGTGAAGTAGAGTAACCTGCATAAACAAAGTTTGCACCGGTTAGGTTACCGGGTACGGGCAATGGTATTACATGCACCAAAATAAATGTATCAGCAGTACCACAACCACCATAGCTAACAGTGTAGCGGATAGTAGTCGTATCAGGTGTTGCTGCACTTATGCCGAAAAGCTCACCGGTTGATGCATTAATTGAAGCCACAGAAGGATTAAGTGAGGTCCACGTACCACCTGAAAGACCGTTGGTCAAAAAGACCGACGAGCCCACACACACATTGGTTGTACCACCTATAGGTAATGATGGAGAAATTGGTGATGGTGATATAAAGCCCAAGACCTTTGTTGTAGTGTCTGAGCACGACCCAGCAGTAACTATATATAATACCGAATCACTACCAACCGCTGCACCATTCAAGGTAATAGAAGTTGCAGTAGAACCAGGAGATACTGTAGCAATAGAAGGGTTAACATTTACCCATGAGCCACCACCAATACTGGTAAGCGTTACAGAGTTACCTACACAGTTACCATCTGCGCCCGTTATTGCTCCCGCGTTGGGAGTAACATTGACGGTTACTACATGGTGCCCACTCTGGCTACCGCAGCTCAATGAAGAGTTAGTATATAATATGGTAGTGCTACCTGCAGTGACACCTGTTACCGTAATGATACCACCTATAGTATCTATAGTAGCATTACCTGGGTTGCTGCTTGTCCACACACCACCTGTAGCGGTAAGGTTCTGCAGCGTCATAGATGCACCTGTACATACTGCCGTAGGGCCGGTTATGTTACCCGTATCGGCCAATGCCTTTACTGTAAGCACAAACCTTACATAGTTGGTATCAGACAAGTAAATAACCTTATATATGACAGTATCAATACCCGCAGTAACACCGGTTGCAACACCTGTTACAGGATCAATTGATGCATGGCCAAACTTTGTAGTCCAAATACCTGCCTCGCCTGAACACGGCAGTGTACTAACAAAAGTGCGGGTAGCACCAACGCAAACTGAATCTGCTGTGCTTGTTATTGAGGTTGTATCGGGGGTGGCAACATGTTCAAAAATTGATATTTTATCAATTCCTGAATTAGCTACAACTATATCCGGCTTGCCATCCAAATCCATATCGCCAACTGTAACCCCCTGATTTGATGCACCATTGCCTAAATTATAATTAATCCCTGCGGCAAAAGACGACGCAACAATATTACCCGATGTATAAGTATTTGTAAAAACTTCGATTGCGCTATCACGATCCATTGACACCACAACATCAACCTTTCCGTCGCCGTCAAAATCACCCGAAGTAAGCGCATAAACCCGATTGGTCGTATGGTAAGTAATTGAATCAAATGACAACAACGGACCAACACTATTATTTTGAAGAACACAAAAACTACCGGTAGATGGACTTCCACCATAATCACCAACTATTATTTCCGGGAGGTCATCTCCGTTTATGTCCGCGACCTGTACCTCAGTTGGTATTGATCCTGCCGAAAAATCCACATGTGGCGCAAAGCTGAATGTACCCGGAATTATAGATGTATTGCGTAAAACTGAAACCTTATTGTCAAATAAACTTGCAACAACCAGGTCAAACTTTCCATCGCCATTTAGATCTGCACCATAAATACTACCAGGTTGACCAAAGCCAGTTCCAACTGCAAATGAATCATAGGTATTTACAGTAGCACCAAAGGAATTTGCCGGAAATTGACCGGATGGAATAGATGTCATTTCATTATGGAAAATCTTGACCTGCGAACTTAAATAACCAATAACAGCAATGTCCAATTTACCATCTCCATCATAGTCGAATACAGCGGCCTCAGCGGCGCCCTCATTGGGATTCAAATCTCTTTTCGCGGCAAAACTAACTGA
>CANBQQ010000143.1 GCA_947371715.1 Flavipsychrobacter stenotrophus | reverse complement strand
GATAGCAAACAGATCGTTATCTTTTCTGTTGTACATGATTACATGGATGTATGAATAGTTTAACACGGCGGCATCATATTTTAGATTCCTTCACCACAGCAATAAAACCTTTTATGATCGACACGCAACTCATCACCACATCTACCTCGCTAGAAGGATACCGCATTGTTAGCCACCATGGTGTGGTAAGAGGCATTACCGTGCGCTCGCGCAGCATCTTTGGTAATTTTGCGGGTGGACTGCAAGCGATTGTAGGCGGCAAGCTATCGATATACGTAAAGCTGTGTGAAGATACCCGCGAGGAGGCTTTTACACTAATGGTAGAACATGCTGAAGCAGCAGGGGCCAATGCCATTATTAACATGCGCTATGATGCCAACGAAGTAATGACCGGGATTACAGAGGTACTGGCTTATGGCACTGCCGTGAGAGTGGAGAAGGTTTAAGGAAGCTAAGATATTATATGAAAAGAATACGCAATCGCTTTTTTATCACCATCTCTATTTTGGTTGCAGCGTTACCTTTGCAGCTATACATTCGTGATGGTGACACCAGTAATGACTACAAATGCAGAACAAAAAAAAATGCACTTAGGGGAGTTATAGCAGCGGTGTACGATGGACATGAGTATTCTAAAATAAAAGTAATGGATAGCATTTACGGCTTGGCGGTAGATGAAGTAAAATATTGTAAGGGATATAGTGTATATCACTACTTTGGAGAAGGCGACTCCATAATAAAAGCAGCAAATTCTAAAGAAGTGACTATTAAGCGAGGGGATAGCATTTGCATATTTGCCCTATCCTGTGATGATTTCAGTTTATTTCCGGAATCGAAATAGGTATAAAAATCACCCCTTTTTATACCCATACAACTCAAACCATGGCTTGGCAGGCCTTCCGTCAGGATAACCATGAGTTGCCCGATATTGTTTTCGTTCTGCTGTAAAGTTCCACCAGTTTTTGGTTTTGTCTTTAATGTTTGCATAGTCGACTACAAGCCTGCACTGGTCTTCCACACAGGGGTCTATCCAATAACCGCAATGGGTTTCCAACTCATGAATAAGTGTCGGGCCATCTTTGGTTGCCAGTTCTTCCAATGAGTAGTAGCCAATAGAAATAAGGTCTTCAGCAAATTTGATACCTATTGAGGGTATGGCCTGAAAGGTGATCAGTGCATTGATCTCTCTGGCCCTGGCGGGTGCTACATTGAGTATAGATCCTATATTATCAGTTGATAATGAAGACAGGTCAGCTATCTTTAATTTTGCCGCCCTCAGTTGCGCCTTCTCCTCTACGGTGAGATCTACTTTATAAGTCCTTTTAGTTGCCATATCTATTCGGTGCAACAAATATCCTCAAGTTTGTATACTCAAGAAAATATAACCTTACAAATTAGCTGAACACCCTATTTTGCAGGCGATACCGCAAAAATAGCCAGCTTACAACCCAGTTAAAAAAAATCGCATTTTTCTTTTGGCCTTCAAATGATTATTTTTGCAGCGTTTTATATCAAATAACAAAAAAAATTATGGCAATCGTTGACCTGGTAATGCCTAAGATGGGCGAAAGTATAATGGAAGCTACAGTGCTTAAATGGCATAAGAAAGTAGGTGACGTTATTAAAATGGACGAAACCCTGCTGGATATAGCTACCGATAAGGTAGATAGTGAAGTTCCTTCTACAGCTGCCGGTACCATCACAGAATTACTGTATAAAGAAAACGACGTAGTGCCTGTTGGTGCTGTTATAGCTCGTATAGACGCGGGCGGCGCTGCTGCTGCTCCGGCTCCCGCGGCACCACAAGCTGCCGCAGCTCCTGCACCAGCTGCAGTAACTGTTCAGAATGCAGCACCTGCTGCTCCTGTAGCTGCTCCTGCTGCCGGTGGATCACGCTTCTACTCTCCGCTTGTATTGAACATAGCAGGCAAGGAAGGTATTGGCATGGCCGAATTAGAAAACGTACCGGGCACCGGCAATGAAGGCCGCGTGACCAAGAAAGATATACTGGACTATGTAGCTAACCGCGGCAATATGCCGGCGCCGGTAGCGGCTCCTGCTGCTGCTCCATCTGCTCCTGCCGCACCGGTTGCCGCTGCTCCTGCGACTGCACCAACTACAACTGTTCCTTCGGGCAATGTAGAGATCATAGAAATGGACCGTATGCGTAAGCTCATAGCTGATCATATGGTGCGTAGTAAGGCTACCTCTCCACACGTTACCAGCTTCACCGAAGCCGACGTTACCAACCTGGTAAAATGGCGCGATAAAGTAAAGGGGCCATTTGAAAAGAAATATGGCGAAAAGATCACTTTCACTCCTATATTCATAGAAGCTGTTGCAAGTTGCATCCGCAAGTTCCCTATGATCAATGTAAGTGTGGAAGGCGACCGTATCATAGTGAAGAAAGACGTGAACATAGGTATGGCTACCGCATTACCTAGCGGCAACCTTATAGTACCTGTTATAAAGAATGCAGACACCAAGAATCTTATTGGCCTGTCTAAGGACGTAAATTCACTGGCTAATGCAGCACGTAACAACAAGCTGAAAGTAGATGATACACAGGGCGGCACATTTACCCTCACTAACGTGGGTACTTTCGGCAGCCTGATGGGTACTCCTATCATCAATCAGCCACAGGTTGCTATCCTTGCTGTTGGCTCTATCAAGAAGAGACCAATGGTATTGGAAACAGCCGATGGAGATGTAATAGCAGTACGCCACATGATGTACCTGTCTCTCAGTTATGACCACCGCGTAGTTGATGGTTCATTGGGCGCCAGCTTCCTTACAGCAGTTGCCAATGCACTTGAAGCATTCGATCCGAAGAGAGATATCTAAGGTTACTAAACAATACAAAAAATAAAACCCGCACCAGTTGCGGGTTTTATTTTTTCCCTCATATTATACCCCACTATTTACCACGTCATACCATTGAATTTTCGTACATTTAATTTGCTTTAATTCTGTCGGGGCAAAAGCATCAGTACCAGGTAATGAGACATGATATTACTATCACGCGATGGCATAATAAATGTTGTGGGAAAACGGAAGGCGTACTTAACTCATACGAAGAATTATTTTAACACAGGATACTGATAAAGGTTATTTTTTGAAACAAAAAAGAAAGATATTTTTACAGTAGTGAATAAAGTAACAAAAAACAGATAAAATAAAGAACATAAAACGCTGAAACGATTACCTGTAAGCACTTTCAGAGGAATAAAAAGAAAAAGAAGATTAAAAAAAAATGGATTTTTCAAAATAAAAAGCATATAGTTGTTAACAATTTGACACAGGTATTAGTAGTCACAAAAAACTACAATCACGCCAATGCCCACACTGTAGTTCTAACTAAACTAACAATAGCTGTTCAATTTTTTTTTTCAACAAAATGTTAGCAATTTCGTTCTCCCGAAAAAGAAACGGATACTAACTTGGAAGGTGACGGGAAAACGTACAAAGAGTAAACAATAAAACACAAACAGAAGGGCCGTAAAAAGTGGCTGAAAACAATTGATCATTTTCAGATAGTTTTCTTGTCGCTGATACTGCCGGGTAACAAATTCAATTAACTTTGTTGAGCGTTGTTAACAAATATGAATAAAGACATTTACAATACTGATATTAATTCTCAAAATGATATTGAGCAACTCTGGGAAAAGTGTCTCGCTATCATTAAAGATAATGTCAACTGGCGCACATACCAGACTTGGTTCGAGCCGATAAAGGCCGTTAGTCTGAATGACAATATCGTTACCCTACAGGTACCGAGCCAGTTTTTTTATGAGTGGCTTGAAGAACATTATGTAGAACTATTGGGTAAGACCATAAAGCGCGTATTGGGTAAAGCCGCACGCCTTGAGTATCGCATAATGATGGAAGGTAGCAGCAGCACACAACGCAACCCTGCTTCTATTAATATGCCGGGCAGCACGCATACCCGCCCACCAAAAGAAAATAACTTCATAGACATGCCACTGAAGTGGGATGATCCGCATAATATCAAAACGCCTTATGCCATACCGGGTCTTAAGCGCATGCAGATCGATCCGCAGCTGAACGGCAACTATGTGTTCGATAATTATGTAGAAGGTGATTGCAACCGTGTAGCCCGCTCAGCAGGTTTACACATTGCGCAGAAGCCAGGCGCCACCTCTTTCAACCCATTGGTTGTATTTGGCGGTGTTGGTTGGGGTAAAACTCACCTGGTACAGGCTATAGGCAACGAAGTACGCAGACTGCATCCTAACAAGGCTGTACTCTATGTAAGTGCCGAAAAATTCATTAACCAGTTCATAGATCACGCCAAGAATAATGAGATCAATGATTTCATACACTTCTATCAGTTGATAGATGTATTGATCATGGATGATATTCATCTGTTCGTTCCTGCTGTTAAGACACAGGATGTGTTCTTTGCTATTTTCAATCACCTGCACCAGAGTGGCAAGCAGATCATCCTTACCAGCGATACCGCACCACGCGATATGGAAGGTATGCAGGAGCGTTTGTTGAGCCGTTTCCGCTGGGGTTTGAATGCCGACATACAGGCACCGGACTTTGAAACACGCCAGGCAATACTGCGTGTGAAGATGCGCCACGAAGGACTGGAAATACCGGATGATGTAGTGAAATACATGGCCTACAATATACAGAGCAATGTACGTGAGCTGGAAGGCGCATTGATAGCATTGTTTGCACAGGCTACCCTGAATAAGAAGGAAATAGACATGGATCTGGCTAAGCGCGTCATGAAGAATTTCGTGAAGACAGCAGCCCGTGAAATGACCATAGAGAACATACAGAAACTGGTATGCGATTACTACCATGTACCGTATGAGAAGTTGCTGACAAAGACGCGTAAGCGTGAAGTGGTACTGGCCCGCCAGATAACCATGTACTTTGCCAAGAAGTTTACCAAGCAGTCTTTAAAGACCATTGGCGACCATTTTGGCGGCTTCGACCACACTACTGTTATTCACTCTTGCCAGACGGTAGAAAACCTGATGGAAACGGATACAGAATACAAAGAAAACCTGATGGAACTGTTGCAGAAAGTGCAGCTGGCCAGCATATAAAAAACAACAGGCTTTAGTGCCGAGATATTAAAAAATAAAAAAGAAGTAGAATTTTGAAATTTCTTTTTGTTTTGTTCACAGAACTCTTATCTTTGCACTCCCTTAACGAAAGCGGAAAGGGAATTATCCGGTAAAATTAAATACTGAGGTGAGGTGGGAGAGAGGCCGAATCCACTAGTTTGCTAAACTGGCGTGCGTCGTTAAGATGTACCGAGGGTTCGAATCCCTCCTTCACCGCTGAATAAATTAATAATCGGCCGCTAACAGAAATGTTAGCAAACATTGTCCGGGAAGTAGCGCAGGCCGGTAGCGCACCTGGTTTGGGACCAGGGGGTCGCAGGTTCGAATCCTGTCTTCCCGACTCTTATAAAAAGCCTCACAGCAATGTGAGGCTTTTTTGTTGTTGGATCAAACTCGGTATATTTGTTTCATCAGGCACTACAACGTCTGGTCATTCTTATTAAGTTCTATTCTCAAAATAATTGTCCCTATTAAATGACCCGCTTCTTTATATCCCTGTTAGTTTGTTGCCTCATCTCCCCCTTATGCAGGGCACAGCATAGTAAAGAGTGCGAGCAGCTGCTGAGCAGAAAAATAAATATAGAGAGCATAGACGCGATCACAGAAGACCTGTTGCAACTAAAGAATTGCGGACTTGACAGCTTCGATGTAGCCATGTTGTGCAAACCATCCATGCTGGGCCCACTGCTTAGTGATCTGGAACATATACCCACCTATGGCGACTTCTTTAAAAAAGTAGAACCCATGCTGATCATACCGGAATATGTCACCATGAAACAGAACGTGTTTGCATTGGCGGCCGTTCTCGACAGGGACGCAACAACGGAGAACTGGGACAAAGACACCCGCCCATTGCTGGAACTGGGCTTTACTGCTGAGGAACTGGCCACAGCGAAAGAATTCATGCTGAACAAACATTATGAACACCCCACCTACCGCTCCGTATTCTTTGAATACACATCAGTACGAAAAGCAATAGAGGAAAAGATAGCGCAACAAAAAAGAGACTCCGTAGCTAATGCGCTTGATGCAATTAAACAAGCTTTCGCACCATACTGCGACATTAACCAGCTAAAAAGTACTGACTATAATACAGTGGCCTTTACAAACTATGAAGCGGGCATGCAATGCGCGAAAAAGATGAACAGGCCGGTGTTGATCTTCTTCAATGCAATAAACAGTGTCAACAGCAGAAAAATGGAAAAGATGGTACTGGCCGATGCTGCTGTAAAATCAATGCTCGAGCAAAATTATGTGCTTATCGACTTGCAGTGCGATGACCGGGAACCATTACCCAAAAGCAAGGTGCATTTTTCAAAGTCCCTTAACATGCAGGTAAACACAGTAGGCCTTGCCAATGCCGAACTGAAATCAGTTACCTACAAGTGCGTATACGAGCCCTTCTTTGTGGTGCTTAGCCGCGCAGGAAATAAAGTAGCTACCATGGGATATACCAACATACCAAATGAGATGATGACTGTCCTAATGAAAGGAATTGGGAAGTAATGATCATCTACTGTAGCGTATTTAATCACTTGTTAGTCTGGCAACCAACTCCATTATCCTCATAAAAGTAAAGACTTATCAGCTTAAAGAGTTCGGGGTCATACATACCCAATTGGGCTCGGGTATGTATTTCATTATGAATACCGTTAGAAGGGATGGCATATAAGTTTACATTAAACCAATCCTGCACACCTTCTGCCCAATATTCGTCTTTATTAGAAATAGCATAAGTACGCCGCCACAATCCCGTTTGTTTGGCATGCTGATAGGCATCTGTCAATTTCTGCTCAAAAGAGGTATCTGTATATCTGAGCCCTAACTTATGAATAGAATGGGCAAATTCATGTACCAGAATATTTTCACCGTAGTACAGGTCGTTGGAATAGCATAACAAATTTTCTTCAGCACAGCTTGTTGCCGGCCTTTCTATAGTGGCTCCATACCCTCTCCCCCTGATATCCCAATTCGTTTCAGGAAAGGCGCTATTCAAGTCCCGGTGTTCAGGAATATTAGTTGGTAGTTCACTCAGTGCCATTATCGCAACCCTTACTTTATTTTTAATTAGCTCATTCTTTACATCCGGTATCTTCCTAAGCATCGTGTTGATGATGTTCCTTGCCTCAAACAACGCTCTATCGGGAACCTTACCGGAACTTACTATAGGCATACCGTTTGCATTGATATACTTTTTATAAAAAGTATCATATTTTAAGTAACCAGGAACAGACGTAACAATAGAATCAAGGCCAGATATCTTATCGCCAGCGCTGACCAAAGGCGAACTGACATGGCTGGGTAAACGGCAATAAGAAAATGCTATAGATAGCAATAAAATAAACAGAATTTTTGACCGGTATATCATACAAGGAAAGTCTCATTCTAAAATACCAATAAAACTGGGAAATAAGTAGTCTATCTCAAAGTAAAGACGCCAACTTTGCTCGTATATTTCGCCACATTTCAGCAAGCCACACCAAAATATGCGCTTATTGATTTTGAGGTCTGCTATTAAAAGCTCCTTGCTTTATCAAATGCGCTTTTAATGTCTGTTAAAACTCCCGCCTTTTGCCTGTCATCAAAGCATCAATGCTCA
>CANBQQ010000142.1 GCA_947371715.1 Flavipsychrobacter stenotrophus | reverse complement strand
AACAGGTCTGAAAGACCGAAATATAATAGCCCGGGGTGTAGCCCCGGGTATTAAAAAAGAAGTGACCCTAGCCCTGAAAGCCTGCCTGCCGGTAGGCAGGGGCGAAAGAAGTTACATTATGTGGGGAGTTTGTTATAGAAAATGAAGTTTCGAACACTTACAACTGTCGCGAGAGTTAGCGAAGCGCTCTCGTGACGACCTGATTTAACGGGTCTCTGACCCGACACAAAACATGAGCACGCAATCCAGCCCCCCGACTTTCCGCTGTTATTGGCGTTCTCACCAACAACTATCAGGCCGGCTTTCTTTAGGATAACCCCAAAACGGAAAAATCGTTCTGGTAGAGACGCATAATTGCGTCTCCACGGCGGCTGAGCACAACAACCTTTTGCGCAAGCAACCCGACGCAAGATTGCTTCGTTCCTCGCAAAGACCATGTTGTTGAAAAGTACAAATTTTCCCGCACTCCGCTCTTTCGCACTCCGCTCTCATTTCATCGGGCACGATCGGGCATACAACTATTTCATAACCAATTCAAAATCAATCAATAATCAAAATTCGATACCCGATAAAAATTTACACCAAACAGGGCAGTGACCGACAGATAGTTATGATCACACTATTCATATACCATTCAACCACTCCTCCAATACCGGTTTATAAAGTTGGTATTTGTCGCTGAAAAGAGCTGAATGGCGGTTCAGGTGGGCAAAAGCAGGCACCATTTTAGCCAGGTCTATATTTTTCTGGGTTGCTGCCATGAAAAAGCGGGATTCAGAGAGGTTGGTAGCCAGATATTCCTGCTCTGTTTGTCCGGGAGTGGGAATAAGTATGCCACTCTTGCCGAGCAGCATAAGATCCATGATGGTAGAGTAACCGCTCCGGCAGACCACCAGTGCAGCCCCCTGTATAACATGCGCCAACTCAGCACCGCCCAACCGGGCATGGTAAGTTATGTGGCCGGGAATGTCGGCAGGTGCTTTTTGCTCCTTGCCTGCCACAAAGACTACTTTACCGGCAAAAGCCATTGCCTGCTGCCAGAGTATCTTTTCCAGGATAGACCTTTGCGGTTCGGGTCCCGAAAGCAATATGAGTAGGTAGCCATCCCAATTTCTTTTTGGTCCGACATCCTGAAACTGCGACAGCAGGCCAATATACTGAGCATTGAGCGGCAGGTGCTTAGGGTGCGATAACTGTCCGCCGAGGTTGATATCGCCCTTCACATCGGGCACCCAAACCCCATCAAATTGTGCAAGAAATTTATAATGCAGCTTCTGTATCAACCGGTTGGAGCCCTTGCCCATACCTGTCTGTACTTCCAGCTGATGCGTGATGATAATGGACGGTACGCTCTGGTGATGCAGGCCATACCTGTTGTCTGATATAATACCGTCTATATTGAGTTGCTTTATGTGACGCTGCAGCCACTGCTCTTCTCTTTTTATAGCGGCACAGATAGCGGGAACGCTACCCAGCAGACTTATCTTACCCAACTTGTCGTGTGCGGAATAAGTGACATTATAGCCATCCAGGTGAACGGTTTCTATATCAGTATAAATATTCTCAATAAACGACTTTTGCCAGTCGTTACAAGCCACTATAACGCTGTGCCCTAGTGCTTTGAGGTGGTTGATGATGGGAATGCAACGCGTGGTATGCCCAAGCCCCCAGTCGAGTGGTGCCACCAATATTCGCTTGCTTATATTATTGCTCAATAATTTCCCTATTTTTACAAAACTAGTATGAAAAAGAAGATAGGAAGAATAATTATTTATACTTTTTTAGGATTTGCGTTAGTAGAATTAGCGGAAGGTTGTGTAAGCGCCAGTAAGAAGTGCGGCTGTGGCAGCGACCTGATGAATGCTTACAGGCGCCCCAGGAGAAGATAAAAAAACTGTATTGTATGTGGGAGAGACAAAACACGTGGATCCATTACGTTAAGAACATCATTGCTGCCGATATTTCATCAGCCATATTCCTGGCATCTTTCCTGCGTCGCAGCAATATGAACAAAAGCTACATAGCCCACCTCGAGGCCATAGACCTGCAACGCTATAAGGTGATCAGCAAACAAAATAAAGTGAGGGCCGCGCTCAATGAAGCCGCGAGTACACCATTTATCTTTTTTGTAGGGAAGAACTAGTCTCCTGTCCCTGCTTTAGATCACCGACATTACGATATAAAAGTATTGTTAAGTGCCTGTATTCCGGTACAAGCCCAATTTTCTTTTAATTACTTTTGTCGTTTTTGGCCTATTATCTTATTTTAGCAGAATAGCACAACTAAGTGAATGGAATACGAAATTAAACATTCTGGAAAATTCAATTACCTCGAAGAGGGTACCGGCGAGCCATTAGTACTTTTGCATGGCTTGTTTGGCGCATTGAGTAATTTCAAAGACCTGGTAGATCATTTTAAACAATCTTACAGGGTAATTATACCATTATTGCCTCTTTTTGACCTGACATTGCTGGAAACCAGCGTTGCAGGGCTGTCGAGGTTTGTGACTAAATTTATTGAACATCAGCAACTTAAAGATGTGCACCTTCTGGGCAACTCGCTTGGGGGCCACGTAGGGCTTGTTTATTTGTTGAAGCATCCGGAAAAAGTAAAGACCATCACGCTTACCGGCAGCTCGGGCTTGTTTGAGAACGGCATGGGCGAAACCTACCCTAAGCGTGGTGACAGAGAATATATACGCAAGAAAACTGAACTTACCTTTTACGATCCAAAAGTAGCTACCAAAGAGCTGGTTGATGAAGTATTTGAGATAGTGAATTCGAGAATGAAGGCGCTGAAGATCATATCATTAGCGCGCTCAGCCATCAAACACAACCTGGGTGATGAACTAAATACCATAACAACGCCTACGTGCCTGATATGGGGTAAGAATGACACGATAACGCCACCTATGGTAGCGGAAGAGTTCAAGACACTGATCCCTAATTCGGAACTGCACTGGATAGACAAGTGCGGTCATGCCCCGATGATGGAAGTACCTGAAGAGTTTAATAAGATCCTTGCCGAGTTTTTGAACAAGCACAAATGACCTACATTGTCAGCCGAGTGACATAATACTGTACCAAAGGGTTTGGAAGTGCAGTCTGGCTTTCAATTTGTAATACACTAACTATAAACGAAACCCGAGGGATATGAGCATGACGCGGTTAATTTCACCTTTAGTACCCACCTTATTACCCACCGACACCGGCAGTAAGGCAATGGAGCTGATGGAAGAGAATAAGTTGACAGAATTGCCTGTGGTAGTGGATGAAATGTATGTGGCACTGGTAAAAGAGGACAACCTGATAGATATGGACGACCCCGAAACAGCACTACAAGACACGGGCTTATTACTTACCTACAAGCCGGCTATACCTGCTTCGGCACATCCTTACGAGGCTTTGCGCCTGATGACACAGATGGAGCTTGATGTACTGCCCATTGTAACCTTTGAACAGAAATACATTGGCGCAATTACCAGGGCAACCATGCTCAAATACATTGCCGATGGCAGCAGTATAGAAGTGGCCGGCGGCATTATAGTACTGGAAATGGAAGCACGCAATTACAGCCTCTATGAAATAGCGCGCATTTGCGAGAATGAGGATGTGACCATTATGAACTCGCAGGTATACACTACACCGGAAGGCATGATGGAAGTGACCATAAAGACCAACAGAACAGCGCTGGAGGCAGTAGTATCTTCACTGGAAAGACACGACTACAGAATAAAGGAGGTATTTGGCGACCAGAAGAATATGGAAGATGTGATGGGCAAGTACAACCTGCTGATGAATTACCTGAATATGTGATAAAAGGTAAAAACTTAAAAGTAAAAAAATAAAAACCGCACCTGTTATTGCGGGAAGAATTAAGCATAGAAACTAATGATAGCAATAGACCACGTACTACTGAGCGATGAGATAGTTGAAGAGAACTTTCTCTGCGACCTTAATAAATGTAAGGGCGGGTGTTGTGTGGACGGAGATTGCGGTGCGCCGATAACTCACGAGGAGTCTATGATCATTGCCCAGTTATACCCCAAGATAAAACCACACCTGGAGCCCGCCTACCTTGATGAGATAGAAAGACAGGGCACGCATACCACCGATCCTGAACATGGATTAGTGACCCCAACCGTTAATGGCGGCATATGTGTATATGGCTATACTGATGAACTTGGCATTGTGAAGTGTGGTATAGAGAAGGCCTGGAAAGAAGGTCATATCAACTTCAGGAAGCCGATCTCCTGCCACCTGTTCCCAATACGCATTGTATCTAACCCCGGCTACGAGCTGGTGAATTATGAGCCAAGGCAGTCTTTATGCAAACCCGCATGTAAGCAAGGTAATAAGCTAAAGGTGCCTGTATATAAGTTCCTTAAAGATGCGCTCATCCGTAAGTATGGAGAAGAATTTTATGATACGCTTTCGGCAGTAGCGGATAAGATGAAGGCAGACAAGAATTACTAGAAGAACTCACAAATATATTAACGGCAGAGCGTGTGAAACGCTCTGCCGTTATGTTTTAATGTAGGATCTCACGTTCTATCCACCTTATCAATGGCGGCCGCGACCGTAGTGATGACCATTATCATGATGGCCACTGTCTCTTTGGTAGTAAGTACCACCGCCTCTGTGAGGTGTGCTGATAAGGCAAGAGGTGAGGTTCATGCTCACTACCATTATTGCTATGAGTATCATTAATTTTCGTTTCATAAAATATCTTGTTGGTTAAGTTCCGTGTTACTTAATCAGTGTGATGAAAACCATGCCACGCAACATGTCGGTTGTAGGGTTGCATATATAGACGTGTGATGTCAGAGTTGTTTTGCCCCTTCATGGCTTTGTCATTAAGGTAAGCGAAGGGTGCCTAACCAGACATCCGATACCTTCGGCATCGTTTACCAATTTCCATCTCATTTTGCTATAAACATCTGATACCTTCGGCATCATGACATGGCATTACCCTTCAGGGGTTCTATGGCAATGTCAAACCTTTTAGCTCACTTTCGTTGTAGAGGTTTGGCAGCATCAACACCATTGAGACACTAAGCTAATCAGCCATTATTTTTATTATTTTTACAGCATGCGCGTATTTAAATTTGGAGGGGCTTCTATAGCTACCCCCGAAAGAATGGAGGCCTTGCTTCCGATCATCAGTAATGAACATGAACCTGTACTACTTGTTGTATCTGCGTTGGGTAAATCTACCAATGCACTGGAAAAGATAGTAAACGCCGCATTTGCAGGAAATAGGAATGAAGCTATTCATCTTGCGGAGCAGCTGGAACTGGAACACCTGGACTATGCCCGCGCGCTGCTGGATGAAACCCATTTTATTAAAGCCGCAGACACACTTCATACCTACTTCAATGAGTTGAAAAGAGGGATCAAACTAGCAGACAGCAGCCGTTATGATTTTTCTTACGACCAGGTAGTGTGCCTGGGCGAGATATGCTCTACCCTACTCCTACATTTCTATCTTGTACAGAAGGGGCTCCCGTTTGACTGGGTGGATGCCCGTACCGTTATTCGCACAGATGAAACTTATAGAGATGCCGGCGTAGACTGGAATTACAGCAAGCAGCAGGTGCAAGCCGTTATGGGCCGTAAAATGAAAGCAGGCAGGTCTATACTCACCCAGGGATTTATAGGCGCTACTATCAACGGAGATTCTGTAACACTGGGCAGAGAAGGATCGGACTACACAGCAGCTATGCTGGCGGCTATGCTGCAACTTGAATCTGTGACCATATGGAAAGACGTAGAAGGGTTCCTGAATGCTGACCCCAAGATGTTTACCAACACGGTAAAGATAGAAGCGCTCTCTTATAACGAGGTGATAGAAATGGCGTTCTACGGCGCACAGATCATACACCCCAAGACCATTAAGCCACTACAGAACAACAATATACCGCTCTATGTAAAGTGTTTCCTTGATCCATCGCTCAGCGGCACCACTATACAGGCAGAAGTAACGGGCATCAACTACCCACCACTTATTGTGCTGAAGCACGACCAGGTATTGCTGCAGGTAACATCTCGTGACTTCTCTTTTATAACTGAAGATAACCTGAGCAGGCTGTATGCCTTGTTCCATGCTAAAAAAATAAAGGTGAACCTGATACAGAATGCAGCCATCAGCTTTGTAGCCTGTATAGATAACCGGGCAGATAAGATAAAGGATCTGACAGAAGAACTGAATAAGGATTATAAGGTATTGTCTAACGAGAACGTAAGCCTGCTGACCATACGCCATTATACACCTGAAGTGGTAGAACAGCTCACCGCCAACAAGCAGATATTGCTGAAGCAGGAAACGAGGAAGACCCTGCAGGTGGTGATGAAGTGATATCGAACAGAATTTGAACGCATATTCCCGGTTAGCTAAGATTAACCGGGAATTATTTTTTGTGCGGTCTAACATATCGCAGACTTATTACGTCTAAATAGATACAGCGTACTGTATTATTGTTTAATATTGATTATCAATCACTTAAAATTGTCACTATGAAGAAATGGCTACTTATTCTTTCCATATTATTTACCGGCATAGCAAATGCCCAGAATTATCAATGCCTGCAGTTCGGACCAAAAAATTACTTTACTAACGGCAATGGGTACCTGAGAGGCATCAGGATAGATTCTGTAAGTGTTGTGGGTAGCGATACTATTTATCATGCGTTTCATACGCCGAGGGCTATGGGGTACACAATAAGCGCCAATATTCCCGCCTATGTGGACTCAGATGGTGGTAGCTGGCTTGGAAAGAACATTATTCAGCATACTGACGGAACTTTCTTATTTGACAACATATGGGGAGACACAGTAATTATCAAAACTCAGGCCGCTCCAGGCGACTCATGGCGTTTTTTTGATGACGCCACCAATATTCATTACACGGCTACTTTAACGTCGCTTGATACCATGACTGTACTGGGCAATCTGGATTCAATAAAAACAATAACTATCACCGCCGATACAGCGGGGACTCCAAGAACCACGGACCCGGTAAATAATTTCCAATTAAAACTAAGCAAGAACTATGGATTTGTCCAGGCATTTGACTTATACACCTTTCCGTACCATATGCCGGATTCACTTTCAGACATCAGTTCTACCGAGTATTACCTCGATCTGGTAATAGGAAGGATCTATGATCCGGGCTATGATCTAATTCCCGGACCGTGGCATGGACGCCCGGAGCCAGACACTTCCAATTCTATTTTCAGACTAGTGTCTTTACAAAATCAAACGCAAGCGTCAATTTATGATTTTGTTACCGGAGATGTTTATGAGCACCATAAATACGAAACGCATATGCTTGGAGGAGGTGGCATTTATATATATACCGATTTCTTAGACACCGTTACCTCAAGAGCGTCGTCTTCCGGCATTCTTAGCTATACAACTGCGGTTCATTACAATGATATAACATACCCTGCAGGTACCAATAGCCCCTATAACGGAATACTTTACAACAGTTATGGCGGTACACCTATTATAGATACTACGTTAATGCCTGAGGAAAGAGGAAATAACTTTTATTACGAGTACTTACCAAACGAAGGGCCAGATACTTCGTTCTGCACAATCAAAGGAAGATATGTAGTCCACAGGGATCATATATCATCACTTGGAGGAGTATATTATGAAACAAATGCGGACATTGGCTGGTCGCTACCTACACATTCATGGACGTATTATGCCGGGTACGGTCT
>CANBQQ010000141.1 GCA_947371715.1 Flavipsychrobacter stenotrophus | reverse complement strand
TTTATTGATACCAGTTAGATATTTAACCATCAAAAACCGCCATAGCTACAATTGTTCCGCCAATCCCGACCTTTGGTTAGGATGGGCAGGTGCGGCCCCTGCGGGCAATGACATTAAGTTAAGAGCAATTCGCTTAATCAGACATCCGACACCTTCGGCATCGTTCCCAATTTACGACTGACTTTGCTATAAACATCCGATACCTTCGGCATCATAACATGTTATTTGCCCTTAACTTAATGACATTGCCCTAAGGGGCGCCGGACAAAAACAGATAAACAAGGCTACAATACTTAAACTTCCCGCACTTCGCAGATTTGACAACTTTTAGGAAAGTTGTCAAATCTCGACACACAACAACCTCTACATTATCTTAAAAGCAACAGGTAATACATAAACCGTTCTAACGGACTTGCCATTTATTTTTCCGGGATGCCACGGAGGCATGGCCTTTACCACTCTCACTGCTTCTTCATCGCAGTTGTAACCTATGCCCTTTATAACCTTTACGTTGGTAATAGTGCCATGTTCATCTACCATAAACCGCACCATTACTTTGCCTTGTATATAGTTTTCCCTGGCCACATCGGGGTAGTGCAATGTCTTGTCGAGATACTTGTGTAATTCGGCGGCGCCACCTTTGAACTCGGGTTGCTGTTCTACGGAAGTAAATACCTCAGGTGGCATCTGTACAGCTACTATACAGTCTCTCGGCTGCGATACACGCACGCCCCGCTGCACCTTCTTCTTCGGCTGTTGTGCTGCAACCATATTTACAACCAGCAGAGCTGTAAGCAACAATAATGTATACCTCATCAGCTTTGTTTTTTACCTCTTAATGGCCTGGTCATTCTCTGCCAGATATTGGGTTTCTTCCTGATCGGCTCAACATAGTGAACAGGAATTCCACCATAAGTTCTGACGTTTATATCAGGCGTGATAAGATCATGCTGTTGCAATGTTTGCACTTTATACGCATAAAGTACAAGTTCCTTATTGTTGACCACGTCGGCAAGGCTCATTGTATCTTCTATTATCATGTCACTGCCTGTGTAGTTGGGCAGGGAGCCCAGCAATAACAGATGCGCCATATTAAAGTTGTCGGGTAGCGTAAGGACAAACATACCGTGTTTATCCGTAACGCTATCTATCTGTGTATCGTTTATCCACACGCGCGCTCCGGCTATTGGTTCCTTGCTGCCATAGTTGAGCACACGGCCGCATATCTGTAGCTTACTGGTCTTTACTGCAGTTTTTTGCTTGCCGGCCTGCTGGTTAACCGGAGCCTTCTTTGCCTGTTGTGCCAGTGCTGCAACTGTTACAGAATGAAACAAAATAAGCGTTGCAGCTGCCCGCTTCATGATCATGCTGAAAACGGAAGGTCTGTATCTTGTGTCTACCAATTCTCTGTTGAGCTGCGTTTCCAGGAAATGCCCGCAGGGTGGATTATCTTTTGCCTTTTTGAAAACATCCAGTATCTCACCATCACTCAGCAATGTAAAATCTACCACCGTCTTACAACACTGCGCGCAATGGCGTCCCCTATCTGTAGGCGTCATCTGCTGCCAATCTGCATCGCAGGGTTTTGGTAGTGTTATTATATTTTTTGCATCCCTCATCACGTAGTTGTTTTCCTTTATCAAGCTATGCACTCCTATATTTAAAGACGATAGCAACACCTGCAATCCTGGCTTTCTGATAAAATAGGTAAAGTGTGGCTTATCTACTCAGTGAATACTATTTCTTCTTACCCATCCAGTAATTGGTCAATCTTCCCCACACCGTTTTCTCCGAACGGGCTGCAATTATATCTTTCGGCAGCTTGATGACTGGCTTACGAGATATACTATCTCCCTTTACTATGGTGTATACATTACAAACATAATTCTTCAGCCAATCAACGGTTGTGATCATTGGAATGGGGCCCGGCGATGCACCGGCAATGGTAATTATGCCCGGGTTATAAATTAACGCTGCGATCGATTCATACCTCACATATATGTTTAGCTCTCCACCGGTCTTTGTTTTAGTAACTGCAATAGTTTGTTCAGGAATGGGCGCAGAAGGAGATGGTAACGCTGTTACAAACCCCGTATTATCGGTGTAGGTTTTTCGGTTCACCAGCAACGATACAGAATCAAGTTCGGCAGGCATGGCAAACGAAAATTGACCGGTCAAATCAGTAAACACTGTTGTATCTATCTGCCTGATATAAACACTCATATGGGGCAGCGGTTGCTTACTCAGTGTATCTATGAGCTTACCCGATACCTGTATGCGGCCCAGTGAGTCTGTGTCGTATTCGTGGTATTGCTCTACAGTTACCATATGCCGTTTCGACTGTTGTGCCATAGCTGTTGAGGCCGACTGCACCAGCAATACCATTGCGGCAATACGCTTAACCAGCGTGCCAATGAAAGTTGTTTTTGGTCGGTTATCTAACAATGGCCTGTCTAACTGGGAAGGGAGATACCGCCCACAAGGGTGGCGACCGCCTGCTTTTTTAATCACATCCAGTATCTGCCCATCAGTCATTTGGGTGAAATCTACCACTACTTTCTGACAAGCACCGCAGTACCTGCCCTGTTGCACAGGTGTCATCGCATCCCAGTTTTCATGGCATGGATCTGGGATAGTTATTTTTACAGGGTGCTTCATCGTTTCTTATATTATTGACGGTCTGTCCTTTATTAAAGGCGTTTATTTGCCTGTTTATCTTTGATCGTTTGTAAATGAAGGTTTTCGATCTCACTTCTTTCGCCCTTCCAGTAAGCTGTCAACCGCTTCCATAATGTCGAGGTTTTAGGAAAGTTGATCAGGGCAATGCGTGGATCTTTCGTCCATAAGATCGGAAGGTCAGTATTTTGTTGCCGGGGAGTACTCATTGTTGTAAACCCTGTTACCGCCGGCATATCAATGGGTTTTGAAGGCACTGATGGATTAGGGAAGTTTCCCGCAACAGACACTATTAAGGGCTTAGATCTCAATACTATTTCCTTACCAGCTACTATGTCTGAATAGGGTACCTGTTTGTGCCCAACCTCGTAATAGGAGAATGTAATTGGTGGTGTTGATCTGTCTTCCTCAATAATGATCTTAGCACTGTCAAACCCATCCGGAAGTTGTAACACAAAGCGACCATTTCGATCTGTTTTAGTCGTGATATCTGTACCCCTTATTTTTAGCGCAATACCTGCTCTATATTCTTTGAGGATACCTGTCACTCGTCCCTTTATTTGTAGTGGCAACTGAGGTAGAATTGCAGTGTCTTTTTTATCAGTTTGCTCTACTCTCACACTGTCCTTTTGCTGGGCTGTGGCCGCACTCACCGCAGATTGTAGTAATAACACTGTCGCAGCTATTCTTTTAATTAGTATTCCGGGAAAGTGGCGTTTGCGGGTGGGTGCGATCAACTCCCTGTTCAGTTGAGCAGGTAAAAACCTGCCGCACATAACACTTTCAGTGCTACGGGTAAAAAAGGCCAGCATCTGCTCATCGCTCATTGTTGTGAAATCCGTCACCTGCTTTTGGCAGGCAGCACAATGTCGTCCCTGTTGCGCAGGTGTCATAGTGTTCCAATCTTCATGACAAGGATTGGCGATGGTGATATGTGGGGTACTTTTCACTTACCCTAAATTTACACCATTACACGCATAAATATTTAAAGCCCGCAGGTGCGGGCTTTAAAATAAAAGTTAAAGTATTAATATTTATTGCTTTGAGTTAAAGAAAACTATTCTTCAGTCTTCTTCTTCTTGGCAGCAGCTTTCTTAGCAGGTTTTTCTTCACCTTCAGCAGCATCTTCAGCTACAGCTTTCTTTTTTGCAGCTTTCTTGGCAGGCTTTTCTTCAGCTACCGGTTCAGCAACAGCGGCCGGCGCTTCTACTACAGGTGCAGCTTCTTCGTTAGCAGCGTTATCTTCAGCTACCTGTGCATCGAAATTAAGCAAATCATTTGCTTTCAGTAGTTCAAACCACTTCAGCATCTTCTTCATATCGCTCACATATACCCTTTCCTCGTCAAATTCAGGGAATACGCTCTTGAAATATCCAGATACGCCTTCTTTAGTAGCCTTCTTAGGGTCTACAGGAGGTATAGATGTTTCATGCTCCACCATTTTCTGGAATACATTATGCAAGCGCACGTTCTCAGCTATAGTGTATACTTCTATACTTTCCAGCGGCGTTACATTATGTTGGCGGGCAGATATAAACTTGGTTGTTTTATCGCCAATGTTGCGCACAATAGCACCATCACTCTTGGTGGTCAATAATTGGTAAAGGCCACTAAGGCCGGTTACAGAAACTATTTCTTTATACTGCATATTTTTAATGTAAAGGGTGGCAAAAATAGAATTTTTTACGCCAATTAGCTAATCTGCCAATTTATTTTTGCCCCTCTGGTCTAAAATAGCCCTTTCAGGCATTAAGAAATCAATATTCTTTTTAACTATCTCCTCAATCATCGGGCTCACATTCCATCACATTTCTCCCACATTGTCGAATTCCAACACATTGTGGCATTCCAACACATTGTCAAATTCATTGAGCCATTAAGCCATTGCGCAATTCAGCCATTCTCAGGGCACAGGATTATTGATCTCCCCCAGTTTCTGCCTTGCAACCTGCACAAATGTACTTCCCGGAAAATCTATGATCAGCTTCTCATAATACTCTTTGGCGCTGTCTTTCTTGTTCAGGTTGTAGTTATAGATCTCTGCCATGGTAAATACTGCATCATCGGCCAATACATCTTCAGGAAATTTCTGCACTATTTCTGTAAGGAAGGTGATCGCTTTGTCGTAGTTAGTATGCTTCATGGCTATTTTAGCATGCTGCATCAGTATATCGTCATTCAGCGGATGTTTAGGGAATGCGGTCGATATGCTATCCAATAAAGCTTCTGCTTGCTTGTCTTTGTTCTGAAACAGCAACAGGTCGGCATATGCAAAACGGGCCAGGGGGTAAAAATTACTGTCCTGCACATTTTCGGTTATCTGTACCGACAGAAACAGGGCATCATTGGCTATAAGCTCTGTAGTAGAGCGTTTCAATACGCTCAGCATGCTCTGTGCCCACTCAAAGTCGCCACGATAGTAATGAAGCTTTGCATTGCGGAAGCGGGCATCTTCACCCAGCATATCCTGTTTGAACTGTTTGTCTACCTGGCTATAGATGAGCGATGCATCCCATACCTTGCCCTTTATCACATAATAATCGCCCAACTGCAAACTCAGTGCACCCACCTGCTGCACCCTTGTGCCGGGATAAGTAATGGCATATTTCAGGATGGCAATTGCCTTATCAATACTATCGGCATACTGCGCGGCTATCATTGCATAATCGCCGGCGGCAGGGGTAGAGTAGTTTTGCGGATAGGCTACAAATACGGCATCATACTCTTTAAGCAGGGCGGTAATGCTTTCAGGCTGTATGTTGGGGGTGGTCTTTAGTTGCGCCAGCTGTGCGGTTATCTTTTCACTCTTCGCCGCTCCGTATAGTGGCTTGTCGGCACCCTTGGCTATCACATCGTCATAGGCCTTAAAGGCTATATCATATTTCTTAGCCGCTGCCGCTACGTGGGCAAAGTCCAACAGGGTCTTGCCTGTTTCATTGTTGCGCTCATCAACAGCTTCCATTTGTATCAATGCGCCGTCCCAGTCATTCTTCTGAGTATATATCCACGTAAGCAGACTCACGTAGTAAGTGTTATTAGGCTCTTCATTAATTCTGCCCATCAGGTATTTCTGGGCGGTCTGCAACTTCTTCGGGTCGGTTCCCATCCATTGCAGAAACAAGGCTTTCACATTGTCAACAGTTATGAACTGGCCGGGGCTGCCGGTCATCACCACATCCATGGCCTTATCTATCTTGTCGCTTTTGGCATAAAGATTAGCCAGCTGCACTGCATATAGATAAGGATTACCCAATCTCTGTATTGCCTGCTCATAGGCCTTTATAGCATACTCGGGAAGATCGGCATCGGTAAACGCTTTTACTATCCGCTGGGTGAGCATGTCGTCGCCATTGATCTTAGCTACTGCTTTTTCAAAAAGCTCAACTGCCTTTTTATCCTTGCCTTCCAGTTTATATACATGTCCCAGGTCTACTTCCGGCACAAACTTATCTGTATACTTATCCTGATAGGAAGAAGCCAGTTTCTCTGCATCCTTGTACTTCTTTGCTTCTATGAGTGTATTAAAGTAAGGCGTGTACATGGCTTCGCCACTCTCTTCATAGAGCTTACGGTATATGATTATGGCACTGTCGTAGTTTTTTGTGGCTACATACGCCTGTGCTTTCTCCAGGTAGTTGACAGGGGGAGGAGCCGGCGGTGTCCATGTCAACTGCGCATTGGCAGTATAAGATGCACAGATCAACCCCGCACTCACTATTAACATCTTCGGCCACTTACTCACCTGCATATTTTTCATTCAGTATTATCTTCTCAAATGTAACGCTTATTATCTTTTTACATTCTTATGGAAAACATAATTCTTCTCTTGCCTTTTCTGCACCATGCGTTCATATTCATGTAAAATGAAGCGTTAGTATTATTACTATTTACCTTCCAGCAACGGACGTGGGTCAAATACCACTCTCAGCATATTGATCTTACCATCTTTAACGTGGTACCAGCCGCAGCCATAAATGGCTTTTCCGCCCATCAGCAGGTCGTATAGCAGGCACACATCATCGCCTTCGGCAAACACCTTATGTACCTGATACCTTATCTTCTTTAGTTCGAGGTAGTCAACATAGGCGTCGCCGCCATCGCTCGATCCCATTACGCCAAGGAATACCATATTATCGGAAACGTAAGTCCGCGCTTCTTTATAATCGCCTTTGTTTACCGCTTCTACGCAAGACAGCACTGTGTCGGCGGCCAAGCTATTTTCCCGTTGAGATGGATTGTCTGTGATCATGGTTGCAGATTTTATTGATCAAAGTTAAGCCATACTTCTAAACAGGTAGCAACAAACAGGTAATACCACCGTGCCGGCATCATGCCCCGGCAACGGTGGTTGGGACTTATCCCTCATCTCATTTATTTATACCAAATAGACCACTATTTTACACTTTTGAATACGTCAACCACTCTCCTCCTTTTGAAGGTGCCGGTAACGGCACGAGCGTAGCTCTGTACCCTAAGTTTCGGCTTTTTCTGCCGAAACTTAGGGGGAGGTGGTTATTACATTGGGTGTATATTTAAAGTCGAACTGGTTTTACTTTTTACCTTGACACTAATCTTCACGGCTACCGTCATCAGCCATTCTCACCATTTTGGGTGTGAACTTGGCTACTACATCCACAAGGTCTGTCTGGCCCGCCATTACCTTGTTTATGTCCTTATAGGCCATTGGCGCTTCATCCAGGCCAGCGCCTATCAGCGTTACATCATGGGCTTTAAGTATGGCGCTCATTTCCGCCTTAGTAATGTTCTTTGTGGCAGCAGTCCGGCTCATTTGCCTTCCCGCACCGTGCGATGCCGAGTTCAGCGACTGTTCGGCACCCTTTCCACGCACCAGGAATCCCGGAGCTGTCATACTTCCCGGTATTATACCCATCACGCCCTTTCCTGCGGGGGTAGCACCTTTACGGTGAACGATCACCTCTTCTCCGTTCCACATTTCCTTCCATGCAAAGTTGTGGTGGTTCTCCACTCTGGCCATTACCTGCCCACCAATGGCAGCGGTCAGCTTCCTGTGTATCACATCATGACAGGCCGATGCATAATCTCCCGC
>CANBQQ010000140.1 GCA_947371715.1 Flavipsychrobacter stenotrophus | reverse complement strand
CTGATAAAAAAGCTCTTCGCTATTATTGAAATGAAAGTCTTTACGGCTGTTTGGTCCGCCAACGATCATTACAATAAAATCTCCCGCTTCTTTATACACATTCTGATTGCCAACTGGTGGCTTCAGCAGGTGGCGGTTGTCTTCTATCCACTGGTTAAGGTTGAATGGGCGCTGTATCATAATAGTATAAAGTCAAAAGTTAAAACTAAAAAGTGTTTCCTGTAAAATAGATGGACATTACTTCTGCATTGCATTATTTCCTGCTTAGCACTTTCATTTTCACGGTTTCAATACGTGTGTCCGTTACTAACAGGATGTCAAATTCGTAGTCATCCAGTATTATTTGTTCCTTGATCTTGGGTATGGTCTCGTGTCCCGCAATGATGTAACCTGAAAGCGTTTCTGATTGCTCTGTAGGAAACTCGAAACCATATTTTTCATTAAGGTAGTCGAGCTCCAGCCTGCCTGAAAAAATGTACTCATTTTCTGCCAGCTGTTTCTCTACGTGCTCTTCAATATCATACTCATCATTTATGTCGCCGAATATTTCTTCCAGCACATCTTCCATAGTTACTATCCCTGCCGTACCGCCAAACTCATCTACTACCCATGCTATGCTCTTACGCTCTTTGGTAAACCTGTTCATGAGGTCTACAGCACTCATAGCCTCGGGTATAGCGGTAATAGTGTGTAAGATCTCTTTCACTTCACCGGGTCTTCTGTTCAGGTCCAGGTGGTGTATATAGCCCACAATGTCGTCGATAGTGTCGTTATAAACAATGATCTTGGACAGTTTGGTCTGGATGAATTTTTGTCTTGCTTCCTCTACCGTTGTTGTGTTAATATCAATGGCTTCTACTTCATTACGTGGTACCATGCATTTACGTATACGCACGTTTACCAGATAAAGTGCATTTTCAAACAGTTCTGCATTTACTTCTCCGTTCTCATTTTCATGACCATGCATACCCTGCTTTACAAATACTTCAAGATCTACCCTATTAAATACCTGCTTATTCTCCTTTATTTTGACATTAAAGAGGTACTTAAGGATGAACTCGGAAATTGATACAAATACCTTAGCAATAGGGAAGAAGAGGTAATACATCAGTAGCATAGGTACTGCAAATATGGTAAGTACCGCCTCTGCCTTTGATCTGAAAATAGCCTTAGGAAGGAATTCTGCGAAGATGAGAATAACTATTGTTGCAATAAGTGTGTCTACTGCAAGCTTGGGATATTCAGACAGGTGTATGCTATAGTTTTTCAGAATAAGTTCTGTAGTCTGTGAGAGCAACAGGCCATAAATTACGACTAGTACATTTACGCCAACAAGGCTGGTGCCTATGAATTCTGAAGGGTTCTCCATAAACCTTGCCAGTATCTGCCCAGAGAATTTGCCTTGTTTTTTCCTGAGTTCGATATTAAGCTTGTTTGCCGATATGAATGCGATCTCTGTACCGGCAAAAAATCCGATCAGTAGTATGCATCCTAGTATATACAGCAGTAAATGGGAAATGGTCATATTGGTCCAAAGATAATAAACCTAATTTACTTACTACTCAATTGGCGAGTTAAGAACAAACTATGTTTACATGGGTGTATAGAAAACACGTGCCAGTGTATAGATAACAGTAAGCAGACACGATTTCTTAACAGGCAGAGCCACTGCAAAACTAAGATATTTAAAAAAATATCTTAGTTTTGTCCAAAATCATTACTTCCTTGTTAGGTAAATTAAGAGATATAATAGTTGCTGTAATAGATTTTTGCCATAGACCCTTTGCAAAAATTATTCCCACACAAACTTTCAGGTATATTGCCTGTGGAGGTGCTAATACTGTTGCCGGCCTGCTTATTTATTCGATTGTATTCGTAAGGATATTACATCAGGCTGAGTACGTTCATATAGCGGGAGATCTTCAGATAACCAGCCGTGTTGCGGCATGGGCAGTTCAATTTTTATTCTGCCTGCCTGTTGGTTTCCTTTTGTCAAGCTATGTGGTTTTTCCTGAATCTCAGATACACGGAAGGGTGCAGCTTTTTCGGTATATCATGTCTACATTGATCTTTTTGTTGATGTCTTATGTGCTTACCAAGGTATTTGCTATAGTGATACCTATAGTAAGAGCCGATATTGCCAACATATTTGTTGCCATGATCACTACAGTACTGAGTTATCTCACACAAAGGTTCTTTACGTTTAAAATAACTCCTGAAGCTGCGGTTGAGGTTGACGAGGAAGAGGTAGAGGAAGAAGCTATAGTCGAGTAATGATAATTAAATTATATAAAGCGGGTTATTGAAGCAATTCAATAACCCGCTTTTGTTTTGCTGAAGACCACCTACTGTAGTTTGAATGACACAAGCAATGGCACAAAGTATGCGGGGTAATAAGTTGTTATGTGGTGATAGTATGCGCTTTAAATTACTATAAATTATAGCTTCAAATACCCATTTACCGATTTGTAGCGTCGAGCCAGGAGATTAATTAAAAAGGAAAGAGGGTGTCCCAAATATTTGGAACACCCTCTTGTAAATTTAATATAATGTGATTATTTCTCTATAAAGTACATTACAACCGGGAAGTGATCGCTATAACCATTGTCCCATACACGGTTGACGGTGAATGACCTGTGCGGAAGGCCTCTGTCTCTACCCAGCGAGTTTTTCAGGAATTCCCTGTTAAAGATCTCCTGACGGAGGTACTGCCATTTGTTGTTAGTATTATTAACGAATGCTCCTGATATCATGATCTGGTCGATCAGATTCCATTCGCCTCTGAAACTTTCTGTACCCAGGCCATTTTTGTACATATTGATCCATGGGTTGTAAATGTCTGTAGCTGTCAGGTCTTTTCTGAAGGCACGGGCTTGCAATACATTGATCACACCATCAGAAGTGGGATTATCATTTAAGTCGCCCATCAGCAAGATCTTATTGTTGGGATTTGCCTTTTGTAAAGAATCTATTAAGTTTTTAGCAGTTTGTGCTGCTATGCGGCGCGCCGGTGCGCTTGCTGCCTCACCACCGCTTTTTGATGGCCAGTGGTTGACCAATATATGTACTGTATCGCCGGCCAGTATGCCACATACGTATAGCACATCTCTTGTAGGGCGTTTTTTCCCGATACTTTCTAATGGGACATGGTGGGGAGATGCACTTAATACTCTGAAATACTTAGGATTGTACATCATTGCGGTACTGATTCCACGCTCATCGGGGGTAGGGAAGCATACCACCTGGTAATTGCGGCTTTTCAGCTCTGGTTCCTTTGCAAGGTCTTTTAATACACCTTCATTCTCTACTTCAGCAATACCTATAATAGCAGGACCGTCAGGAGTGACATCCGTACCCAGTTTGCTTAATGCAGTAGCAATATTGTGTTTTTTTGCAGTGTATACTTCCGTTGTGTATCCATAAGGCCCCTTAGGAGTGAAGTCTTCATCCTGCTTTGCGGGATTATCTTCCGTATCGAAGAAATTCTCCACATTGTAAAAACCTATGGCAATAACCTTGTGATGCTCCTTCTGTGCAAATGCCGCAAATCCTGAAACTGCAATAAGTGCTGTTAGTAATGATTGTTTTATCACGTATATTTTTTTGCAAAGGAAATTAAAATCCCTGCACTTTTGCAGTATGATGTATATTATAATATTAAAATGACACCCCTTTAACACTAACTTAACCCCCATTGCGCTTTTACTGAACGGAGTATCTTACTTTTGCGGCTTGTTTTAATGTATTTCATTTAGGTATTATAAATTTGTTTATGCTGAGATTGAAGAGTTTATTAGTGATGATGCTCATGCTTTGTACTGCTGCGTATGCCCAAAAAGGCAAGAAATACGGTACAGTGAAAGGTAAGCTTATAAATGCGGCAACAAAAGCGGCCTTCAGCGAACTAAATATTTCTGTTCCCGCAATTAAAGCATTTACGATATCTACGGGTGATGGTACTTTTGTTATCAACGAGCTGCCTTATGGTAGCTACGATATAGTAATAGCAGGTGAATATGCTGTAAGCAAGACGGTAAAGGTGAATGTGAACAGTCAGTATGCAGATGCAGGCACAATAGAAATAACGCCATCTTCTACCAAGACAGAAATGGAGAATCAGATACCTACAATAGCTGTAGACGATGCAGCAGGTATAGACGCTGATGACGATAACAACAGTGCTGATAATGGCCAGAATATGATGGGTTATTTTACTCCCGCTCAAGATCAGTTCCTTTTCAACACAAGCCGTACTTTCGGCAGTTACCGTTTCAGGCCAAGAGGTACTAATACGGGAGAGACCCAGTTCAATGGTTTTGATATCAGGGATGTAGCAAGAGGATGGAGTTCATTTGCATCTTTTGGTGGCTTAAATGACGTACTGAGGAGCAGGAATGTGGTATATGGTATCAAACCGGCCGATTTTGCTTTTGGCGCACCCAATGGCAGTACTAATTATATTGATGCAACAGCGGCATCTCAGCGCAAGGGGACAAGTGTATCATACGCTGCTACCAACCGTTCTTACCGCAACAGGCTAATGGTCACTCACAATTCAGGCCTGATGAAAAATGGCTGGGCATATTCTCTGTCAGTCTCTAAGCGTTGGGCGCAGGAAGGGTATTATGATGGTACTTTTTACAATGGCTATTCGTTCTTCGGTAGTGCCAGCAAAACATTTAAAAAAGGTGTGCTGAGCCTTACAACGATTGGTTCACCAACCTCCAGAGGCCTTGTGTCTACAGCAGTTGATGAGACATATGATATTGCGGGGGATCATAAATACAATCCGTCATGGGGCTACCAAAACAATGGTGCTGATAAGCGCAGCGGAAGAACTTCGTATGTCTTCCAGCCAATAACAGTAGCTAACTATACACACAATTTTTCTGACCGTACGCGTTGGAATACTTCACTGGGTTACCAGTTTGGCCAGAATACAAGGGGCGGTATAGATTTTTATAACGGCTATAACCCTGCTCCCGATTATTATCGTAATCTGCCGGACTACTATATAAATGGTATACTTACACCAAACCCTACGCTTGCTGCTGCAGTAAGGGCACAGTATATAGCGAATCCTAACCAAATGCAGATACAGTGGGATAATCTTTACCAGGCTAACTACATGAACAATAGAACAATTGAGAATGCAAATGGCAGCGGTTCTTCAGTAACAGGCCGTCAGTCTATATATGTATTCAGCAATCAGGTAGATAATATGAACAAATTTTCGTTCAACAGCACAATAGATCATTCTATAAGCGAAAAGCTGAATGTACAAGGTGGCATTAAAGTATTAAAGCAATCGGATGAGTTTTACAAAGAGCTTACCGACCTGATGGGTGGCGATTTCTACGTTAACTTCAATCAGTTTGCGGCTCAGGCATCTCCGGGTAATGCTAATGTTGTACAGAATGACCTCAATAACATCAATCAGATCATTAAGAAAGGTGACAAATATGGTTACGACTACACATTGAATATGCTTGAGTCTCATGTATGGGCACAGGGAGTGTACAACGTGAAGCAATTCAATTTCTTTGCAGCAGTAGACCTGGGTAATACATCATTCAGCAGAGATGGTAAAACAAAGAGTGGCATCTTCCCTGGTGATTCTTATGGCAAGAGTGATGACCATAGCTTCATGACATTTGCAGGCAAAGGTGGTATTCGTTTTCAGCCAAATGCAAAGAATGTGTTCTTTGCGAATGCAAGCATAGGTCAGTATGCACCTAATGTACATAATACATTTATTTCTGAGCGTACAAGAAATACAGCTGTAAACAATCCTATAGTAAGTCTTTCAAAAGGATTGGAAGCCGGTTACCAGTTCAAATCAACTGCATTCATCGCTACGTTCACAGGTTATGTAAACGAGATGACCGACGTTGCTACTATAACCAGGTTCTTTAATGATGATCCGGATATCCAGTCTTATGTAAACTATGTAATGCAAAACGTTGCAACCCGTTCTATAGGTGGTGAGTTGTCATTGAGCTATAAGATCAATGAATCATTTACGCTGAACGGTAATGCAGCTGTTGGACAGACGTTCTATACCAACAGACCTACAGTATCTATCTATCAGGATAATAACCCTGCAGCTACTATTACTTCAAAGACGGTGTATATCGAGAACTTCTATGTTGCATCGGGTCCACAGTCTGTATATACTGCCGGTCTAACCTACCGCCCGGGATACAACACCCGCCTTGGTTTCAACGTGAACTACATGGATCGTAATTATGTAGGTATCAATCCTGAGCGCCGCACTACACTTGCTGTAGACATGGTAGACAGGGGTAGCGCACAGTGGGATGCGATCACAGCACAGGAAAAATTACCTTCAGCATTTACTGTTGACGTGAATGCAGGAAAGACGTGGAATTCATCTAAATGGACAAAGCGCGTATTGAAGAAAGGAAGCACGCTGGCGCTTAATGTAAGTGTGAGCAACCTATTGAATAATACCGACATCAAGCTGATAGGATACGAGCAGCTGAGGTACGACTACAAATACAATAATGCTAATAAATTCCCTAACAAATATACATATGCAATGGGCCTTAATTTCTTTGCCGGTCTTAGCCTGAGGTTCTAAAATAATTTAATCAGAAAAATAAAAATAGTTTATATGAAATTCGTTCGTTTGTCATTGTGCGTTTTGTCAGCAAGTCTTTTGTTGAGCTCATGTTTTAAGAAAACATACGATACCCCGTTGGACAGCAGCCAGTATGATCCAAATTTGCCTGTGCAGGCTTCCTTGAAGCAGATATCCAATATAGGTCAGGCATTAGGTTCGGGCCATTCAAGGGTGATGGGTGACACCACCGTATATGGTGTAGTTGTTGCAGACGACAAGTCGGGTAACTACTACAAGCAGATCATCATTGAAGATACTTCATTTGGCGGACTGGTGTTGTACATGGATAAATCATACATCTACAACGATTATCCTGCAGGCCGCAAGGTATATGTAAAGTTGAAAGGCCTGACGCTCGCTAATTACAATGGCTTGCCGGAGATCGTTTATTCTGCTGACCAGGCAGGTAATACAGTGCCAATTCCATCGGGTCTTTTGGGTAACTATATTGTAAAGGGTAACTACCCTAATACGACTGTTCAGGCTCGTGAACTTTCAATAGACCAAATAAAATCTAATCCATTCCCTTACCTGAATACCCTCGTTAAAATATCGAATGTTCAGTTCCAGTTAACTTCTGCCGGTACCTCTTATGCATTACCAAGCTCTACAGCATCGGCTACCAACAGAGTGATTGAAAGCTGTGATCATTCAGTTACCGCGCCAATACGTACCAGCGGCTATTGTAATTTTCAACCTTATCTTACACCTACAGGAAATGGTAGTGTAACGGCTATCGTATCGGTATATGGTAGTTTGCAATTGATCATCAGGGATACTACTGATGTGAATATGACAGGGGTACGTTGCAATTAATAAGACAGCGTTGTTCATAATAATTAAATAATGTTAAAACGTAACGGGTCAGTTTTTTTTGAGATTTACCCGTTACCTTTGCTCAATCTTAAACATAAAATACAGACAGATGAAAAAAATTCTTCTACTCTCTTCAATGGTTGTTTTATCCCTCGCAGCCAATGCACAGTACAGTCTTAGTGGCTTTGCTCCTTATACTCAGAACTTTGACGCTATAGGTACAGGCCTGCCAACAGGTTGGAATGTATACAGCGGTGCAAGTATGTCTTTTGGCGGAACGTTGGAAACATTCAGCACTTCAACCAGCTATGGTATATACAATGATACTACTTGTGCTACTTCAGCGGTAGTAGGTGGTGGTTTTAAGAACTATGCCTCTGCAAATGCAGTAACTGCAGGTACATCTTGCACTT
>CANBQQ010000139.1 GCA_947371715.1 Flavipsychrobacter stenotrophus | reverse complement strand
TTCATGTTGCAGATATTACACATCAGAAAGTATTAGAGTTAGACGTAAGGCGGACAAATGACCGACTAAATGAAAAAAATAAAATATTGGTAAATTTTGCCAATATAGTTACACATAATTTGAAATCCTACTCAAATAATCTGGGCGTTATACTTGATATGTTTATCGCAGCAGAGGATGAAGTTGAGAAAGAACAATTCCTCGGGTTTTTGAAAGACATAGCCAACGGATTTAGCAATACTATTGTGCATCTTACAGAGATTGTAGACACACAAAATAAACAAGAAATAAAAAAGGAGCCCGTTATTCTGCATGACTTCATCATAAATGCAATCGGCACGCTGCGTATCGATGTTGCAAATACGCACACAACCATAAATAATAATGTTGATCAGAGCATTGTATTCGAAGTTAATCGCGCCTACATTGAGAGTATTTTCCTGAATTTTCTTAGTAACGCCATTAAATACAAACATTCGGATAGAGATCCAATTGTTGAGATCTATGCCATAAATTCAGATACAGAATTAGTGTTGGCAATTAAGGACAATGGAAGAGGAATAGACCTTGAAAAATATGGAGAAAAGCTCTTTGGTATGTATCAGACGTTTCATGGCAATGCAGATGCGAAGGGTGTAGGACTATATCTTGTAAAGACGCAAATTGAGGCGATGAATGGAACCGTGGAGGTAAAAAGTGAAGTAAATGTGGGGACTACGTTTACGATAAGATTTAAGAAGTAAGAAGCGACAGATGAGAATATGAGTTCTTGCCGAAATGTGGACAGGGTATGGTGGTACATATTTACATGAAGGTCCTCCTGATGGATTGAAGAAGGTGAAGGAGAGTTATACGGGATAGTATATGTGAACCTAATTTAAAAGTGAAAAGATAAAAGTGGTTGGTTCTAAGCTAATGTGATCGGGTATGTTTGTTTCGCAAGCAGATGCTTGCATGTGCCGGGACGAAGTGAGACGCTTCGACCAGTGTTAAGAGGGTGAAGGAGAGTTATACGGGATAGTATATGTAGTATTTGGCACATTTTATGCAAATAGATAATTTGTATTTCGGCCCGTAACACATAGATTTGCTATCAAAGGCAAGTAAGCATGTTACAGAAAGGACTTGAGGGGGAGAACAAGCGGCTTGAGGCGGTAAGGTTGTATGAAATATTAGACACTATTCAAGAACAGGAATATGATGATATTGCGACGCTTGCTGCAGAAATTTGTAAAACTCCAATAGCGCTTATTACCATCGTTGATGAAAACAGACAATGGTTCAAATCGAAGATCGGGCTTGATATTTCTGAAACAGGCCGCGAGGTTTCTTTTTGTGCACGTGCTATTAACGGTAGCGAACTGTTTGAAGTCAATGACCCGGTCAACCATCCATCTTTTGCTGATAATCCATTTGTTACCGGTTATCCAAGTATCAGATACTACGCCGGAGCGCCATTAGTTACCAGCGACGGGCAATCGTTAGGAACATTGTGTGTCATACATACACAGTCGCATGAATTAACAGACAGTCAGAAACGATCATTGGCCATATTGTCAAGGTCGGTAATGACATTGTTAGAGTTGAAGCTAAAACAAAAACAGACAAACTTTTTCAGGAGTGCTCTGGATGAGATCGCAGCGGTGGCCGTTTTTGATAAAGAGAGCAATTTTGAATACGCTAACGAGAAATACTGCGCCCTTACAGGCTTGCCTGAAAATGAAATAGTAGGGAAAAATTATAGTGCTATTGCCCTGGCGGATATATCAGAGGATGTGAATAAGCGAATATTTGATGTAGTCTCAAAGGGAAATATCTTCAGGGATACAATTAAGAACATTAGTAAGAAAGGGGATGTAACATGGAGTAACCTATCGGTGATCCCGTACTTGAATGAAAGTAAAGAGATCATTAAACTGTTTACCATCAGAGTAGATGCCACTTCAGTGGTGCAGCTTATAGACAGATTTCATAAAGCAGAAAAAATGTCACGCCTGGGATGTTGGGAAATCAACTTGCTTAATGGCAAGAGATATTGGTCTGAAGGATTGTACGCACTAATTGGTTTTGACAAGATTACAAATCCTGATAATATCCCATCGCTGAGCGACTATATTGTACCTGAACACCGCGCATCTGCCGAAGTTTCATTAAATAATGTGGTAAATGGAGATCTTACGTCGGGTATGGATGAGATCGATGTAATTACTGTTGATGGGGTGCGGAAGACCATGTTCATAACAAAGGAATTTACGTTCGATAGTAAGGGTAAACCACTGGCGATACGCGGTACCGTGCAGGATATAACAGAAAAGAAGAAAACAGAAGAAATACTGAAGGCCAGTTTTGAAGAAGTGAAATCACTGTCTGATAGCCGGGAAGTATTGGCATTGACTGCAGATAATCTTTCAGCGATGTTGGCTTACTGGGATAAAAGCCTTATTTGTCGCTTCGCCAATAGTGCCTACCTGCAATGGTTTGGAAGATCGAGGGAAGAAATGATCAACAAAATCACCATTATAGAACTACTAGGGCCACTATACGAGAAGAATAAGCCCTACATCGACGGTGTTCTGGCAGGTCATGTGCAGACATTTGAAAGAGAAATTCCACTTCCTGATGGGAAAGGCACCCGATATTCACTGGCCAATTATTTTCCCCATATTGTAGGCGGAGAAGTCAACGGTTTTTTTGTACACGTGGCAGACATTACACCGCAAAAACTACTGGAAGTAGAGATCAGAGAGACTAGTGACAAAGTGAAAGAGCAAAATAAGAGGTTAGTAAATTTTGCAAATATTGTTACGCATAATCTAAAATCTTACGCACATAATTTGGGTGTGATTCTGGAATTGTACATTATAGCAGATAAGCAATCTGAAAAGGAAAGGATGCTTGGCTTTCTCCAGGAGATCGCTGAAGGTTTTACCACCACAATTGTTCATCTCTCAGATATAGTTGATACGCAAAACAGGCTTGAAATAAAAAGAGTGCCGCTTGTGTTGTATGATTATGTCAAAAGAGCGGTCGATACATTACACATAGAAATAAAGAACTCAAATGCCACGATTGCGAATAATGTTGAAAGCCATTTAATTTTTGATGGTAACCCTGCATACATGGATAGTATTTTCCTCAATTTCCTTAGTAATGCAATCAAGTATAAACATGCAAACCGTGACCCCATAATAACGGTAGATGCAAAAAACACAGAAAGTGAACTGGTTTTGACCATAGCAGATAATGGGAGAGGTATTAATCTGGCAACTAATGGCGAAAAACTGTTTGGTATGTATGAGACATTCCATGGCAACACGGATGCTACCGGAATAGGCCTATATCTGGTCCGCTCACAGATCGAATCTATGAATGGTACTGTGGAAATAAGTAGTGAAGAAAATGTGGGGACTACCTTTACTATTCGGTTTAAGAAGTAGGTTACCTCATCTCTCCCAACACCTTCCTCAAATTAGCCTTAGCCCTTTGCAAAAGTGATTCAATAGCTTTTACGGTCATATTCATTATTTCGGCTACTTCCTTCTGAGGAAGATCTTCTATGTGAACCAATACAAATACTGTCCGTTGGTTTTCGGGTAGTGTATTTATCGCTTTGAAGAGGTATTTGGCTTTTTCGCGGTTTTCGAGTACCACGCCAGGGTGCACGAAGTCGGGGTTGTCGGGGAGAGTGCCGTCTGCCCGGTTGAATAGTTGAGATAACAGTCCTCCTCTTTTCTGGCGGGTTTTGGTGCGCAGGTGGTCCAGACACTTATTTACGGTTATCCTGTATATCCACGTAGAGAGCGACGATTGTTCCTTAAACGATAGAATATTCTTATAAACAGTTACAAATACTTCCTGAGATATGTCTTCTGCCGCACCCATATCCTGGACCATGCCCACAGCGGTGTTAAGCACTTTCTGCTGGTACATTTCTACCAGTTGTCTGAAAGCACTTTCATCACCTTTCCTTAATTGCGTCAGTAATTCGCTGATATGATACAGGATTTATTGGTCTAAAATTAAGTTATCATTATCAGAAATGACGCAGCGAATGCAAATAATTGAAAATCAATTTCTTCCAAAAGTATAGGCTTTTGCTATAGTGTTATTAGCAAAAATTTATCCGATAAATTAATTAAACGTTTGTTTAGTTTTAAACGTTTGTTTAGTTTTGTGTCCGAAATGAGAACTCCAATAGAATATAGCGAAAAACAGATAGCGATCATTAACGCTGCTGAGAAGCTGTTTGCTGAAAAGGGTTTTGACGGCGCATCGGTGAGGGATATTGCCCAGGAGGCTGATGTGAATGTGGCGATGATATCGTATTATTTTGGTTCCAAAGAAAAACTGATGGAGGCTGTATTCGAAGAAAGAACGGTCAATATCAAGCTCAAGGTAGAGAACCTGTTGCAGGACAAGAGTATTACACCCATTCAAAAGGTGAATATTCTTATTGATGATTATGTAGATAAATTCATTCATCAGCAGCAGTTTCATAAGATCATGATGAGGGAACAGATGATCAATAAGCATACCCCCGTTGCGGCACTTATTCACGAACTGAAAAAGAAGAACCTGGAATCAATAAGGACGTTGATACAGGAAGGGCAAAAAACAGGTGCATTCAAAAAGAACATTGATATAGTGCTGATGATGACCACCATGGTTGGTACTGTTAGCCAGATGCTCACCTCTCAGCACTTTTACCGAACACTCAATAATATGGAGCACATGGACGACATGGAGTTTCAGCGCCATATAAGAAAGAAGTTAAGCACACATTTAAAGAACCTTTTTAAACAAATGATTACCAATGAGTAATAGCATATATAAACTGAGTATTACCGCAGCGCTGGCCATTATAGCCGGCGGTAATGTTTCAGCACAAACCACCAGGAACCTTTCCATGACCGAGGCTATTGATCTTAGCCTTAAGAACAGCAAGGAATTAAAGCTTAGCGCGGCAAAAGTAGATGAGGCAGTGGCCAACAGGCATGAAATGTGGAATAATCATTTGCCAGACCTTAAAGTTTCGGCAACTTATCTGAGGTTGAATAATCCAACTATCGATCTTAAGGTAAAATTGCCGGGTAGTTCATCTTCAGATACTGCCAAAACATCGGGTTCTTCATCAGGTATCAAAGTAGAGCAGGCTGCGTATGCCATGGCTACAGCTAGCATGCCTTTGTTCTCAGGCCTGCGTATCAAATACGGCGTAGAGTCTGCAAAGTACCTGGAGCAAGCAGCGAAACTGGACGCGGAAACTGACAAGGAAGAAGTAATACAGAACACCATCAATGCTTACAGTAATCTATACAAGTCACTGAAGACCATTGATCTTATCAAAGAAAATTTGAAGCAGCAGGAACAGCGCGTAGCAGATTTTTCTAACCTGGAAAAGAATGGTTTGATAGCGCGCAACGATCTGTTGAAGGTGCAGTTGCAGCAGTCAAACATTGAACTGACCTTGCTTGATGCACAAAACAATTATAACATTGCGTGTATCAATATGAACCTGATGCTGGGTTTACCTGAAGATGCTCAGCTGATCCCTGACTCTGCGGCATATGCTAAACAATATGAAGATGGTACAATTGCCAACTGGGAAGTATCTGCATTAAAGAACAGGAAAGACCTGCAGTCTCTTGGATTTAAGGAGAAGGCTGCAATGGCGGGTATCAAAGCTACCAAGGGTGAGTATTATCCGGGTGTGGCATTGACCGGTGGCTACATTGGTGCTTATGTACCTGATGTGCTTACGTTGAAAGCAGCACTGAATGTAGGTGTTGGATTGCAATATAACCTGGGTACTATCTGGAAGACAGGGGCTAAGGTAAATGTGGCTACTGCCCGTTTGCACCAGTTGCAGGCTTCAGAAGAATTGATGAATGATCGCTTACATCTGCAGATCAATCAGGCTTATCAGAATTATATATTAAGCCGCAGAAAGATAGATGTATATGCAAAGGCAATTGAACAGGCCAATGAGAATTACCGCATAACCAAGAATAAGTACGATAATCATCTGGTGAACACAACAGATCTGCTGGATGCCGACGTTGCACAGCTACAGGCAAAACTGAACTATACATTTGCAAAGGCTGATGCCGTTGTAGCCTACAAGAAGCTGCAGCAGACCGCCGGTACATTGGCAGACGACTTTCAGGCAACAAGATAATAGCAGATAGTAAGAAATAACACATCACTCAAAACATAAACGAATAACACAAACATATATGGCACAGAACGAAATAAATACAGCACAGCAAACACCTGAAGCCGAAGCACCTAAGAAAAAGAGTAAAGGCTTTATTATAGTGCTTGCAGCACTGGTGGTAGTAGGTGGTGGATTTGGCTTGACCAAATATATACACTCACAGCACCATGAAGAAACCGATGATGCGCAGTTAGATGCCAGCATCAGCCCGGTAATACCACGCATATCGGGTTATGTAACCGAGATCCGTGTAAAGGATAACCAGAAGGTAAAGGCAGGCGATACATTGGTTATATTAGATAATCGCGCAGGTACAATAGCAGTAGAGCAGGCCCAGGCAGCACTTACAGCAGCACAAAACAATCTTGGTGTTGCGCAGGCTAATACCAGCTCATCTAAAGCTAACATTGCTTCTTACGAAGCCAACATAACCACTGTGGACGCACAGATAGAAGCTGCACAGGTAACGCTGCGTCGTGCTAGTCAGGACTACGACCGTTATGCTAATTTGATCAAAGACCATTCGATCACTCAGCAGCAGTTTGAACAGGCTGAAGCTGCAAAACAAAGTGCAGAGCGCCAGTTGGCAGTATTGCGCGGACAGAAGAATGCCGCTATGCGCCAGACAAGTGCTGCAACATCGCAGAGCAACGCTACCAGCCAGCAGATAGGTGTGGCTAACGCTACTATACAGCAGCGCCAGGCAGATCTTGAAAATGCAAAATTGAATCTTTCTTACACAGCAATACTTGCTCCAAGCGATGGTGTTGTATCTAAGATCAATGCGCAGGTAGGTCAGTTCTTGTCAGCTGGTCAGTCTTTATTCACAGTGGTAGGCGCAGGTGCTCCATGGGTAGTTGCCAACTTTAAAGAAACGCAGCTTGAAAAGATACATGTAGGTCAGAAAGTGGTAGTACATATTGATGCTTACCCTGGTCACGATTTCCAGGCAAAGGTTACTTCATTGTCTCCGGCTACCGGTTCACGTTTTGCGTTGCTGCCTCCGGATAATGCATCGGGTAACTTCGTAAAGACAGTTCAGCGTCTGCCTATAAAAATAGAGTTTACCATGGATGATCAATATCTGAAAGATTTGCGTCCGGGATTGAATGTGGATGTTGATGTGCATTTGGATTAAGTATTGTCTGAATCACGGATTAGGCGGATTACACAGATTACACAGATGTGTGGTTAGTCTGAATCATTTATTAGTAGGGATTACACGGATTGAGTTGTTAGTGATACAAAACGAATACGTCCTGTGCGAATGTCGTGGTTCGGCAAGCACACCATGACATTCGGCGTACAAAGGGACTACGCCCCGATGGTAACCACCTCCCCCGGGTACAGAGCTTCGCTAGTGCCGTAGCTGGCACCTTCAGATGGAGGAGAGTGTGTGGTGAGCGCATACAAAACGAATACGTCCAATGCGAATGCCGTGGTTCGAGTACCTCACCATGACATTCGAAACAGGCCAATGAAAGAAAGCATTAAGTGGAAATTTAGAATTATGAAGTTATGTTAATGCAACAAACAGAGTCTTTAGTTGAATACGGCTCGCGACGGGTGATCATTACGATCACAGCTATCTTCTGCGCATTGCTGGAGATAGTAGATACCACCATCGTGAACGTGGCGCTTAATGACATGAAGGGTAACCTTGGT
>CANBQQ010000138.1 GCA_947371715.1 Flavipsychrobacter stenotrophus | reverse complement strand
TTTAACCAAAAGCAATATTTCGCCAATCATAAATAAAATTTTCTCATGGACGCAGCCATTTTTTCATAACTGCAAATAATTTATGCGAATAGGGTTGACACTCAAAAATCTGGCATCAGTTATCCACATAAAAAAGTTTTATGGTGGTACGGAAAGTGTACCATCATGGTACGAAAAGCGTGTCACCATGTATCTTTCTTCTTTCCGTGTGGCCGTACTATTACACCTTTGTGTCATGAAAGAAGAACTACATAACGAGCAATTGAGAGAATGGGCAAAACATCTCTACACACGGGGCGAAAAAAGCCTGGCCGAATTATCAGAAGATATGGACATCAGCGAGGCCCAGCTGCGCCAATGGGCTACAGAAAGCAGTTGGGACTATATCAAAAAGACAATGCCCACTTCCAAAGCATACCAGATAGAAAAACTCTACCTGCTTTTAGAAAAGACCAACGAAAAACTCCTGCGCGAAGAAGAGGTAAATGCAAAAGATCTCGACCTCATCGTAAAGTTCACAGCGGCCATCAAAAATCTCGATACCGAGATCAGTATCCAGCAAATAATAGAAGTAGCAAAATCCTTTACCGGCTGGCTCCACGCCCAAAACCGGGAACTGGCAAAATCAATGACCATGCACTTCGACAAATTCATCAAAGAACGCTCCGCACCCTCATTTAGTTCATAGAATTGAATAATATAAATGGTTGCTGAGCGAAGTCTCTGACTTCGTTCCGTCGGCAGGGAATCTCTGATTCCCGTAAAAAATATCTGTTGCAAGACTTGGTCACGATTATTTCGGGACTCTCGTGACGATTAGTTTAACGGCTCTCTGACCCGACCACACCAACCCAATTCAAAACCACCATCCTCCTTATCCTTCTCCTGTCGCGAGAGTTAGCGCAGCGCTCTCGTGACGATTAGTTTAACGGGTCTCTGACCCGACCACACCAACCCAATTCAAAACCACCATCCTCCTTATCCTCTTATCCCGACCATCCTGATTCAGACAACCCTATGACCGCCAAACAATCACTCGACACATGGGAAGCCCACAAAAAAGCCATCATGTCGTCAACCACCATCGACGAAAAAGAACATGCACTCACCCGGGCAAAACGCATCAAAAAACTTGAGGCCGATCCCGAACAATGGTTCCAATACTACTTTCCCGAATACTATTCTGCTTCACCCGCATCCTTTCACCTCGAGGCCACTAAACGAATGCTCCAAAACAAAGAACATTACGAAGTGCGCATGTGGAGCCGCGAGCTGGCCAAAAGCACCCGCACCATGATGGAGGTATTGTACCTCACCCTCGTAGGGCACCAGCCCGATGTCGGAGATCTTAAAGGTGGCATAGAGCAACGGCTGAAAAAAAGATACGTGCTCCTCATCAGCAATAGCCTCGATAATGCTACACGGTTGCTCATGCCATTCAAGGCCAACTTCGAGTTCAACAAACGCATTATACAAGACTATGGCATACAGGAGAATCCGGGTAAGTGGCAGGCCTCAGAGTTTGTTACCACACAAGGTGTCGCTTTCCGCGCACTCGGTGTGGGGCAAAGCCCGCGTGGCACACGCAACGAGGAAGCCCGTCCCGATATACTCCTGTTCGATGATGTGGATACAGATGCCGACTGCCTTAATCCCGATATTGTTGCTAAAAAATGGCGGTGGATAGAGGAGGCTGCCATAGGTACCAGGTCGGTATCGCAGCCCACTACTATTTTATTTTGTGGTAATCGTATTGCGGTCGACTGCTGCATAGAGCGGGCGCGCTGTTTTGCCGATGAAGTAAGCCTGATCAATATCCGCGATGAAGAGGGACTATCATCATGGCCCGCAAAAAACACCCAGACCGATATCGACAGGGTGCTCAGTCAGAAAAGCTATGCCGCTACCCAAAAAGAATACTTCAACAACCCGGTTACCGAAGGGGCTGTTTTTAAAGAAATGGCCTACAAGCCCGCATTGCCTGTTGCGCAGTATAGCGACCTCATTTGCTATACTGATCCTTCCTACAAGGCAGGAGCAGATTACAAAGCCACAGTATTGGTAGGCAAGTGGCAAAACGAATACCATATCATAAAATGCTACCTCGAGCAATGCACCTCCGCCACCATGATAGATTGGCATTTTAATATACACCAGCTTACCAGGCCCTCCCGCTGTACGTTCTATATGGAAGAGGTCTTTCTGCAGGATGTTATCCGTAAAGAACTAAACGACGCATGTATGAACCGGAAGATCCCACTCAACGTTCGGGGAGACACCCGCTCCAAGCCCGATAAATTTACCCGCATCGAAACACTCCTCGAGCCACTCAACCGGAATGGCCGGCTGTACCTTGCCGAGCAGGAACGGTATAACCCCCATATGCTCCGGCTCGAAGAGCAGTTTCTCGCACTCACCGCTGGCAGCCATGCCCACGATGATGGCCCCGATGCAGTAGAAGGTGCCATCTGGCTCCTTGGCGAGCGCGCAGCAGTGTCAAACGACTACACCATCACCCCCATTGGTCGCCTTTCCCGCCAACCCGATTATTAAACAACATTCGAACAAACCCTCAGCACCGCCAAAGACTGTCATGCTGAGGCTCTCGAAGCACGACCGTCTTTGACACATCGGGTCGGTTCTCTTTGAGGCGCACTGTGCATCCACGCCCCTCTTTCCTTCTAAGCCTTGCCCCGCTTATTACGGAGAGTGTAATCATAAGTCAGACAAACGGTATCAGGCATCCTGCCTTTCCTTTAATCCTATAAATCATGGTACAGACAAACAAAACCCCCATTTACCCCCTATAACAGAATATTAGCACAACCTTACTTAAATTTACAAACTGATACAAAGCAACTGCATGAAAAATATCGTCATTACCATACTACTTTGCCTTTCATTCCCTGCACTTTCACTCGCTCAGGCCCCCACACCCCACTCTACCCCCGAGTCAAGGCAAAAATCTAAAGACCGTTCAGATTACAGCCTTTTTCGCCGTCAGATAACTGCATCGAAAGAATTCACGGAAGAACGCAAAAAGATTCCGCTGCTTCAGAAAGAGAACAAGGAAATCGTTAAGGTCTATGTGACTATGGACTCTACCGAAACCGACGACACCGCAAAGAACAAATTCCTCCAGGGCTTCATCACTCAGCAGATCGGTGAGAACACAGCCAATGCATATGAACTTACCTTTGATCGCACAACAAGGAAGATCACTACAATAAAGCGCACAGGCGAAAGTACCGAACCAGAACCGGCTGAGGTAAAAGAAAAGCCTGCCGCAAAGAAAGGAACCGAAGTAAAGAAGCCCGCGCCAAAGAAGAAAAAAGATGGTGACGAGGACGACGAAGAGGAAGAAGAAAAAGAAGAAAAACCTTCAAAAGAAAAAGACGAGTAACTACTTCCAATGATATGTGGTTACTGGTCGAAGCGTCCCGCTTCGACCCCGCAGATGCAAGCGTCTCGCTTGCGAAACAACAACTCGGCTCGTCCGCGTTTGTAACGCGGATGCGACGGCAGGGCGTTTGTAACGCCCGAACAAAACGCCATAAGTAACCCCATATTTACTGGTCGAAGCGTCCCGTGGAGTTTATCCCGATCAGTACGGGACCGGTACATGTAAGCGTCTCGCTTGCGAAACAACAACATTAAATTGAATGGCCAACAAGGTCCATACTCATTAATACGAGTAAATGAGCAAGCTCTGAAAGAGCGACATAAATAGCGAGGGGTTGAAACCCTTCGAATATAAATATCTCGGGAGATTAGCCCTGTAAGGGCGACATAACTGTCAACGCAAACGCTCTCCGTCTATGACATTGCCCCGCTCGTCCGCGTTTATAACGCCCGACCATAACCACTATTATCGCCACCTCAAATCCCCCACATCTATGTCACTCATCACCCCTGCCGATCTCGCTACACACATCTATCCCGAGATCATCAACGAGATCACCCGCAATAACGATACCATTGCAGAAGAGGCCATAGCCGCTGCAACACAAGAGACTAAACTCTACCTCTCCCGTTACGACCTTGTGCAATTATTCGGCACCGAAACAGAAGAACCGCTTATAAACGACACACTCCTGAAGTCATTGGTCAAAGACATTGCCGTTTGGCATCTGCTGAAGTTGTCCAACACAAACATAGATCAGGCAACACACCGCCAGGTTTATGAAGACGCAATAAAAACACTGAAAAACATTATGAGCGGAACTGCGGTGCCAGAAGGATGGCCTTTTGCAGAACATTCAACAAACGAGTCTGATGGCGATACCATCTCTTGGACTAGTAATGCGAAAAGAAAAAATTATTATTAGAGGAAGTTTTAGGCGATCTTAAGCACCATTTTATAGGCCAATATCAGCACAGCTATTATAACGTAAGTTAGCAGTTTAAGATAGCGCACCTGCACATGATTCGTCAGCTCCATAAAGCTAAGTGGCACCACTTTCAGATTCACCAGGAACAATGCGAAACCTGTACCTATGAAAAAGGGAAATTTGAACAAAACCATCAACGCCTTTGTTGGAAGAATGCCATCAAGTAGCAAACTAAGTCCCATCAACACTATTACATTCAGCACTGTCACTATCACTACAGCTACGTAGTAAGAAAACACTTGCGACCCGGTAAGAAAATAAAGCAATTTGTATGCTTCTAATGTAAGCGGTTTCATACGAGGTGCGAAGTTAACATATTTTATAAAGCTGCCATCATCATTATTCACTAATTCTCATAATAACATGGTAAAATCACATAAATCACCTGCCGACTCACAAAACATCATTATCAACGAACTGAATGTCCGCTCGGCCGACCGTGGTAAAAAAGACATTTCTGTATGGCGCAATGCACTCATCGCCGCCGAGTCTGTATACTACCCCAATCGGGCTCGCCTCTACGATCTCTATGACGATGTAATGCTTGATGGGCACCTCTCCGGCGTCATTTCTAAGCGCATAGATGCCGTCATAAACAAAGAGCTGTTCTTCGAATGCAACGGCAAAAAAGATCATACTTTCGATGAGTTGATCCGCTCCTTGCCGTTTCGTAACATCATGCAGCTCATACTGGAAACTCAGCTTTGGGGTTTATCCGGGGTAGAATTTATTCCCGGCAAAGACCTGGCTTTCGAAAAGATACCACGCAAACACATAAAGCCCGAACAGGGCATTATTGCTTTCGAGCAAACCGGAACAGACGGTATCCCATATAACTCGCTGGATAATGTCTGGGTACTGGGCGAGCCTTCCGACCTCGGCCTGCTACTCAAGTGCGCACCGCTTTGCCTTTATAAAAGAGGTGGACTTTCCGATTGGGCCGAATATATCGAGATCTTCGGTCAACCGGTCCGTATCATCCGTTACGACTCTTACGACGAGCAAACGAAGATGGAACTGCGAAAGGTATTGGAAGAAAGTGGTAGCTCACTATCAGTAATGCTCCCCCGCCAGGCCGATTTCGAGATAAAAGACGGTAAACAAAGCAACAGTGATGGCGACCTGCAGCTGTCGTTCATAAAACTACTCAACGAAGAAATGTCCATCATCATTCTCGGCAATACCGACACTACCAACAGCAGTAGCAGCAGCGGATATGCCCAAAGCAAAATACACTTGCAGCAGCAATACGAGATCACCCGCAGCGACCTCTCTTACACCGCAGCCATGCTCAATGATCCGAAATTTCATGCTATTCTCAGCAGCTATGGCTACCCTGTTGCGGGCGGCAAATTTGTCTTCTCAAAAGATATGGATATTGATTACCTCACCCGTCGTATCGCCATCGACAAAGAAGTAGCGGAGAAGATCACTATTCCCGCATCTTATTGGTACGACACATACGGAATTAAAGAACTGTAGGCGGTTTCTTTTGATTTACACTCTTTTATTAATTTGCAGTCCATTTCAACCACATAAAAATCACTATGAAGTATATATTCTCGTTGTGCCTTTTGCTGTCATCTCATCTTCTGACCGCACAAAAGTTACAGATAAGGGCGGGCGTTGGCTTGCTTTCAGTTCATTCTCCTTACAGCAATAAAGCTACTCAAGTCCCTGGCGCCACAGCTGCGTTTATTTACAATAGCCGCCATTGGCAATACGGGGTGCAACTCGATTATACAAAACTAAAATACACAGATCAGATCTATTACAACGTATACCGATACGGCCTGAGATACGAAATGTCAAGAGATACAGTATTTACTATTGCCAACCCGGCTATCCCCTTGCAATGTATCGTAAACAGAAAGATCGGTCATAAGAAATTGATTGGCTATTTTGGTCTTTCCCTTGGTACTGTAACATTCTATAACCCCCTCCCCGAAGATCCGAGGGCGAATGTTAAACAAAAATGGTTCACAAATCTATCTGGCGGTATTCAGCTGGGTGCGTCTTATAAATTTTCAAAAAAGTGGGGGGCTAACCTCGAAGCAAAAAACAACCTGCTGATCCTTCGTAGTGCCAATCGTACCTATGCACCACGCACCCGTTCACTTACGGCTGGTGTAAACTATTACTTTTAATACCCACACGTTGCCGTTCTTCCAAAATGACATTGATTAACGCTGGATTTACCAGTTGTAGAGACGCATAATACCAATTAGACTTCAAAAATAGGCAGATATAAACTGGGTAACTCCGTTAGGAGTTTAAGCTTTGTAGCCTTGTTTTATCGTTTTTTGTCCGGCGCTCCGTAGGTGCGCACCTGTCCCTCCCAACCAAAGGTCGGGATTGGCGGAACAATTTGCAATGTGCCTATTTTTAATGTCTAAATTCTATTACACTGTAGCGAGAGTTAGTATCGATTATTTCGGGTCTCTCGTGACGACCAGGTTTAACGGGTCTCTGACCATAAGTGTTTGAAAAGAGTAAAACAGCTCTTGATTTGTCCCTTAGGGACTACCTTTTTGTAGCAAAAAACAACAAAAAAAGGTCGTTGCCCCGTCGGGGCTACCCTTTTCTTAGCTCATTAACAACTTTTCGAACACTTCTGGTCCTTGACCCGACCATCGGGCCGGATCTCGTCAAGACCCATTTCATACTCTTCTTATAACCATTCAACCACCCTACCATGATGAACTCCCCCTTCGCCAACATCTTTCTGTCGATCCAGGAACGAATAAAAACAAATGCCCCTTCCATAAAACACATCGATCAGGATCTGGGCCAACTTAAAAATACCCGCCCGCCTGTATCCTGGCCATGCGTCCTCATCGACTTTGAGGATTTTAATTTTGAAGACCTCTCAGAGAATGTACAACTCACCAATGGTACTGTCGTTTTAAGATTGGGATTTGCTCCACATAGCAACACCTCCGCTGCCACACCTGCGCCGTTTGCCGAACAGGCACTTAACTATTACGATATAGAATGGCAATTACACCAACTGATGCATGGCTGGCGGCCACTAAAAAATGTAGGCACTTTATGCAGAACCAGTGCAACTACACAAAAGAGAAATGACGCATACCGCATACGCGAGATCCGCTACAGTATTGCCTTTGAAGACTATAGCACAAAACGCACATTATCTTATGCTCCCGCTACACTAATAGTCGACGAGCAGGTCCAATTACCTGCTTCTTCATAAACTGATGCTGGGCGTAGACTCTGTTGCAGTTTATCCCGATCATTTCGGGATCCCGGCGGTTGCCGGTCTCCCGACCGGCGCATCTGGACGTATTCGTTTTGTACACATCATAGGTTCATTGGAAAATTGGCTTGCAACCAGTCCTACTTCTTCATAAACCTGCACGAATAACCCACACAAAACAGGCTGCTCTTATCATACCCGAAATCTGCAAACAGGCTCGATCTGCTGGCTACATAATAGCGCACACCCGCCTTTAGTGATGGCGTAATATTGCGCTC
>CANBQQ010000137.1 GCA_947371715.1 Flavipsychrobacter stenotrophus | reverse complement strand
AAATAAGACAGATAATGAACATGAACAGATTGTACGAGGGGCCAAGTATGGAATTGTGGTGATGGTATGAGTGACTAAATGGCTTGAATAAATAATTGATCATTAAAAAGACAGTGAAAGCCGTAACGACATACACAACCAGGAAAATGAACTTACGGTAAACGTAATAGGAAGGTACAGCTTTGAAGTAGCTGAAGTAAAACAGGATTATAAAAAATGTATTGTTGGCAATACGTGGAGGGTAAACGAAATCTTCTGCAACACCAACTAACCCAAACTCCGAAAGATGCTCGTTAAACAATTCAGGTAAAAACAAAAAAGCCATCCAGCAGAGCGTGTGTATTCCAACGTTTTTTAAGATTTGCGTTATGTTGTTATTGTTGGTCAATGTTGATTTGCAAGTATATAATTTTTTGTGAGCCGTTACATTTACCTAAGATTCAAAAATAGGTAATACAAATTTTCTTTAAATGAGCCTTTAATACAACTAATTGACGTGTAGCTACTAATAACTGGGGCGAATAAAGAATGAGGAAGGTGCTATCTTCGCCTCATGTTTGCCCGGTATTCTACTACTTTTTGTTGTTCCGTATTGCTGCTATGTACTGCAGTTGGTACCTATGGCCAATCAAATACCGATAGTTTAAAGGATAAACATACCCTGAAGGAAGCGACAGTAAACGGTGAGCAAATGAACAACAAAGACCTCAAAATAAAAAATTTTTCACCGGGGCAGAAGCTTACATCTATTGATACTGTTACCCTGCAGCAATACCGCATGCAGAGCATTGGCAACCTGTTGACACAGCAGGTGCCAGTATTTGTAAAATCCTATGGCTTTAATGGGTTGGCTACACTGAGTTTCAGGGGGGCATCGGCAGCACAGAGTCAGGTGTTATGGAACGGAGTGCCGATCCAAAATGCCGCATTAGGTATAGCAGATGTTTCTACCCTGCCGGTCATGTTTATGAACAAGGTAGATATCATTTATGGAGGGTCATCGGCACTTACAGGTAGTGGCAATGTGGGTGGGGCGCTGCTGCTGGGTGATGAGCAATTCTCGTATTCAGGGAAACCATATCAGACGCTTTCATTGAGTGGTAGCGCTGGCAGCTTTGGCCAGTTGGCTATAGGTGGCGATATGGTGGCGGCCTGGAAAAAATGGAATGTATCGGCAAAGGTACTGCTGCAATCGGCCAATAATAATTTCGGTTACACCGATGAGAATGGCCATAAGGTAAATAGCAGCAATAGCCGGTTGAACGGATCGGCAGCAATGTTGCGGGTGTCGCACCTGGTGAAAAAGGTGGGCAATATCAATTTGGCGGTATGGTTACAGCAGTACAACAGAGAGATACCACCTGCGCTGTTTGAGCGCAATTCTTACAAAAAGCAAGTTGATGGCTCTATAAAGCTGATGGCGAACTGGGCTACAACTTTTGCCAATCGCAACCGCTGGTATGCACGTACATCTTTTATAAGGGATAATATTGACTATAGTGATCAGGCTCTTCTACTGAACAGCAATGCCGTTACTTACCAGTACTTTCATGAGGTTGGTTGGGAGCGGCTGTCGGGCAAGCACGGTAGATTATTGCTATTCACTCCTCTGCAAATATCGTGGCTCACGGGCGCGCAAACTACCGGTACAAAGCAACAAAACAAAATTGCGCTGGCAGGAGCTTATGATATAAAGCTGCTCGACAACAAACTCAATGCAGCAGTCAATGTACGGGTAGAGTCGGTTGATTCAACAGGATTCACGTTAGGCAAAGCACAGCGATTTTTGTTGCCGGGGGTAAGTGCATCTTACAAGTTAACCCAATGGCTGTCGATACGAGCGAATGTGCAACGTACCTACAGACTGCCAACGCTGAATGAACTGTATTATTATCCTGGTGGAAATGCAGCACTGAAACCGGAATATGGCTGGAATGAAGATGCAGGGTATACTGCGGCTTTCACTTACAAGCACTTTAAAGTATATCATGATCTGTCTGTATTTAACAGGAATATACATGACTGGATAATATGGCTTGGCGGCGCTATATGGACACCACACAATATAGCCGAGGTACATAGTCGGGGCGTGGAGACAGAGAACAGAGTAGAGTATACGACCGGCAAGTGGAAACTACTCCTGAAGGTCAACACAGCTTATGTAATATCTACCACCGTAAGCAGTTACATCTATAATGATGGTAGCGTAGGCAAGCAGATACCTTATGCACCCCGCTACAATGGCCAATTGAATATTGGATTTACTTACAAGCAATTGTACTTTAACTATAACCACACCTACACAGGATACAGGTTTACGGTTGCTGATGAATCTGTTTACTTGCCTCCTTTCCAGACCGGCAACGTACAACTGATGTACAACACGGCTATCAGGCGCCACCAGATACAACTTACTACCCAGTGCAACAACATATGGAACGAGCGATATAATGTTGTCTTCTCACGGCCAATGCCGAGCGTGAATTTTTTGGCGGGGTTTAGGGTGGGGGTGTTGTAGGGTGTTATTTTGCACGCGTGACGCTTGCATGTGCGAGGATCCCGAAAAAATCGGGATAAACTCCGCGAGACGCTTCGACCAGTATTCGCGTCGCCGCTGTTGTGTCTTCTGACCAACAGCTATCGGGTGGGTAATCAGGCAGATTGACTACAGCTATGCATTGCGCATTTGCCCAAGGTTGCCTTCCCATTTCACATTGCCCAATAGTGCTTTCATATTGCTACGTTTCAAGTGACCAATATAATATTTCAGGGCAGCGTTAATCACTTCATTATTAGTGTGCACGCCACTCAGTCGTATTGCTTCTTTTATTAAATTTTCATTCAGTTCGATCTTCGTTTTCATTTGCGTAGAATAACTATGTAAAATTAGAAACTTACGTCATTCTTCATTCAAAAACATTTACGGTACATGTTATGACCCCGTTAGGCGGTCACCGCTTTGTAGCAAATCAATCCGCCTCTCACATGCGAGCCGTAGGTTCGCAGCCAATGTTAAACAATGACGATTTATAATGGCCGAAAGAGGTAATGCGAAATACTGGCATTGATTTTATACCATACTCCGTATAAAGCAAATGATCATGAACGAGAGCACAAGAGGACTAAAAGCAATGCTGCAAAACCTGAAGTGGTGGCAGATAGGTATTATAGCTGTTGGGGTATCTTTCCTTGGGAAACTATCTGGGGGTAAGATGGAAGATGACCAGAAGATCTACACAAAAGAACTAAAACAAGCCCCATGGGCGCCACCAGGATGGGTATTCGCTCCGGCATGGACCATCAATAACTTTTTTCTGCTAATGGGCCTGCAGCGCATGCTGAAAGACGAATCTAGTCCTGAAAAGAACAAGCTACTGGCTATGCAGGTCATGATATGGGCTATCTTCTTCTCTTTTAACTTCGTCTATTTCAAAAAGAAGAGTACCATACTGGCAGCGGCATGGACCATTGCCGATGCAGCACTGGCAACCAGCAGCCTATGGTTAGCCCGCAAGGACAAAAAGACCGCGGGCACTTACGCACCCCTTACCGCGTGGACCGGATTTGCCAGTAGTATAGCCATATACCAGGCATTAAAGAACAAGGATCAGGCACTGGGTGTGAAGGCGTTGTTAAATTGATTTTTACCTTTTTCAAAGATTTGACAACTTTCTTAAAAGTTGTCAAATCTGATACACACACAACATTCGTCTATTGGTCATTCCTAAGCAACAAAAAGGGTAACAAGTCTCCTCATTACCCTTTTACCTTATAAACTATTAAACCAATTACTCCTTTTCCGCAAAGAATTTGTGGAAGTAAGGTATTGTTTCTATGCCTTTGAAATAGTTGGCTACATCATACTTCTCGTTAGGGGAGTGGATGTTGTCGTTGTCCAGTCCGAAGCCAAGGAGAACGGTTTTAAGACCGAGCGTCTTTTCGAATAGCGCTATGATAGGTATGCTGCCACCACCGCGTGTAGGAATAGGATCTTTACCGAATGTAGTTTGTATTGCCTTTTCAGCAGCCTTGTAAGCGTGGCTGTTGGTAGGTGTTACAACTGGTTCGCCACCGTGGTGAGCTGTTACTTTTACCTGCACATTAGCCGGTGCTATTTGCTCGAAATGTGCCTTGAAGAGGTTAGAGATCTCGTCAGATGTCTGGTTAGGTACCAGGCGCATAGAGATCTTCGCAAATGCCTTTGATGGCAATACCGTCTTGGCCCCTTCGCCTGTATAGCCGCCCCATATACCATTCACATCAAGCGTAGGGCGTGTGCCTGTGCGCTCCAGGGTGCTGTAACCCTTTTCGCCCCATGTTTCTTTTACGCCCAGTTCATCGGCATATTCTTTCAGGTCGAACGGTGCATTGTTGAGTGCTTTCTTTTCCGCATCGGTCAGTTCCTGTACTTTTTCGTAGAAGCCCGGAATGGTGATGTGGTTATTTTCATCGTGCATAGATGCTATCATCTTGCACAATATGTTGATAGGGTTGGCCACTGCGCCACCATATACACCACTGTGCAGGTCGCGGTTAGGGCCTGTTACTTCCACTTCCATATATGCCAGTCCGCGCAATCCGCTTTCTATAGACGGGTGCTCCATGCTGATCATAGAAGTATCAGAAACCAATACTATATCGGCCTTCAGTTTTTCTTTATTGTCTTCCAGGAATTTACCCAGATTGCTGCTGCCTACTTCTTCTTCACCTTCTATCATTATCTTCACATTGCAAGGCAGGGTATTGGTCTTAGCCATTACTTCCAGCGCCTTTATGTGCATGAACATCTGTCCCTTATCATCACACGCGCCACGGGCAAAGATCTTACCATCCCTTATCACCGGCTCAAACGGACCGCTTGTCCACAGGTTGATAGGATCTGCAGGCTGCACATCGTAGTGGCCATAAACCAATACTGTAGGCAGGCTTGGGTCAACTATCTTCTGACCAAATACAATAGGGTGGCCGGCAGTAGGGCATACCTCAGCACTATCGCAACCTGCCTTCAATAAATGCTCTTTTACAGCATCGGCACAGCGCGCTACATCACCTTTATACTTGCTGTCTGCACTTACAGATGGTATGCGCAACAGGTCCAGCAATTCATCTAAAAAACGGTCTTTATTTTGGTCTTGATATTCTTTCCAGGCTTGCATGTTCGTGTTTCTGATTTAGAACTCAAATGTAGCGTATTAAGTCAAAAATTAAAAGTGAAAACGTAAAAGTGGTTGCTGACGTTCACGCAAAGGGCGCCGAGATTTTCCGCAAAGAAACGCAAAGAATTAGTTTTTGAGCGCGTAAAGGTGCCAAGGTGTGCCTATTGCGGAATAATTCATTAGTGGCCACATAAGACTACTCCCAGCGGGGGGGAGTTAGCTATTTTTGTGTAACTGGGCTACGAATGTAGATGGCGATAATACTATAAGCTGTGGCAGTGCATGCTTATAGTCTTTCAGGTTCGAAGTGACAAAGTAATCAATCCCGTCTTGGTTTATGGCTGTATAGTATTGTACTGCATCTTCCTTATCCTTGAATTTTGAGGAAATAGCAATTTCGAATGTTGTATTATCCGGGTCTGTGAGTGTGGTGAAAGTCAGAATATCTATGGCTGTTTCTGCAATTTTACCCGCGGGGATTTTGTACATACCCATTATGTACATGATGTTTAACAGTGAAGATGATGACGTAAATAATTTCAGTTTCCCCTGTTCAGCAAGGTTGAAGATAGATTCTGCCACTTGCCAGTCGGTGCCACGCTGGAGTAAAACGTCGAGGTAAACGTTGGTATCAACGAAGATTTTATAAGCCATACTTCTCTTTAAGATATGCGGCCTTAACATCTTTCCATTTCATATCTGCAGGGGCTTTGTCCTTCAACAGCCCGCTTATTTTTTTTACAGCACCCGCATTTTTTGTTGTGGCCTCGATGGTGTTGAAATACTCCTCTACCATTTTACTGATGCTTTTTCCTGTCTTGGCCGAAAGTAATTTTGCGTGTTGTATAGTCTCTTGCTCAATGCTCAGGGTAAGTTTGACAGTCATTGTTCTTTTTTACAAAGATACGTATAAAAATATTTGTACGTATAGCGTTTGTTGGTGAATTTTGTTGTAAGCGGTCATAATCTGAAACTCCTGCAGTTAATCCCGCAAATGGCGTTGTCTTCCCGATTACGTCATTTGCTGCTGGCGGTCTCTGATTGCTGCACCCGTGTAGTTCAAAATCTCCCGGGTTATCTATGTAAGCAGAATTTATTTATTTCAGGTACACATGCAGGGTGTCTGTAAAATGTGTGCTATCGGCGAGCGTCATAGAGATCACGCAGTCTCTGGGACCGGCAGTATATTGTATGCTCGACAAAATAAGAAACGCGGCATAGCGGAATGTATCCTGGTTAGATCTCTTATCTGCAAATTAAAAGGAAGAGTTGATGTTATAACCGGTAAAAATGTTCAGTTGATCAGTCAGTGTATCGCTCAGCAAATTAAAGCAATCGGCGAGTGAAGTTCCTGCCGGGTGGGTTGAATTAAAGTCGGTAGGTGAGTAAACCGATGTCGAGATAACTCGATTGGTCAAACTGTATTGAGTTTCACCCTTTACATCACTACCGCCATTGTTACCGGTTATCACTGCTGCAAAAGATAGCTTAATGGTATATTTGTTTGCGTTGATACTATCTGCGTTGGTGGTAACGGGTACACGGCTGATCTTTTCGGCATTCTCGAAAGTAGCGCTAATGTTGGCGGTAGTATATTTACTTTCCTTGGTGCATGCCACCAGCAATAGACTGATTAACCACAATAGATGCAAGCGGCGACGTATCATTGTCTATCGTATGAAAGATTTAACTAAAAGTAAAATTAAGTGTTTAATCGTTTAAGTTGGTTTGTGGGGGGATATCACATTTTTTACCAGCTCCGTATACCCCAAAGAGCTCTGCGTAGTCTTCCTGACTACGCCCAGCCTTGGGTTCGCTTCGTCCTAGATCATGCATGCGTCCCGCTTGTGTAATACTACCTCCTTTTACTCTTCTCCCATGCAGCACTCTGGCTGCCTTTTATATAGCGGAGCTGGCCTGCCAATACGGCATAGTTCATCATGCAGAAGTAGTACGGTATAAAGAGAATTTTGATCTTTATCTGTCGTGTTTCCAGTAACCAGCCCATTAGCGATGCGCCGTAAAACATGGTCTGGCAGCCCAGTAGCGCCAGGTATATTGGTGCACCGCCTTTGGTAACTATAAGCAGGTTCAGGATGTACGCCAGTATCATCAAAAATGGTGTTACTGTCCACCTTAGTACACGGTGACTGATGTATTGAAAGGTAAGTGTGAATTGCTTGAATGGGTTCAGTAGTGCTTTCAGTCTTACTATAGATTGTATACCTCCTGCTGCTATTCTTACCTTGCGTTTCAGTTCTTCTTTTACATTCTCCGATCCTGTTTCTGTGGCATAAGCCATAGGTTCGTATACTATACGATAGCCCTTTTCAGCTATCAGCATAGAGATCATATAGTCATCGAGAATGGTGTCGGGTTCTACCGGTATATACAGGCTGGTACGCACGCTGAACAGCTCTCCCGCAGCGCCTACTACAGAATACAGTTCACTATCCCATGTCTTCAGTTTCGATTCGTACTTCCAATAAAAACCTTCACCTGCGGTTGCATCTGCTACATCTTCTATACTCACCCGTTTCTCACCCGATACCGCACCTACGGTAGGGTCGGCATAATGCCGGGCAATATTGAGCATCGAGTCTTTGTTGAGAAAGGTATTAGCGTCGGTGAAGATAGCTACCTCGCTTGTTACCTCCTTCATGGCGCGGTGCACTGCGGCTATCTTACCGCTGCGCTCGGGGCGGTGCATCAGCTTTATCTGCGGATATTTGGTAATAAGGTCGGGTGTTTTATCATTGCTGCC
>CANBQQ010000136.1 GCA_947371715.1 Flavipsychrobacter stenotrophus | reverse complement strand
TGTAGCCAGTTTCTGCAATGAGTCACTAAGCGCTTCCACAGAACCATCGAAGTCACCCTTGATGATGATACCCAGTTCCTTAAAGCTACCCAATGCCAGACGACGACCAATTTCATCGAGTGTGATGTGCTTGCGGGCGCGGATACCTTGCTCACGCATGATCTGCGAGCGGTGGTTAGCCGTTTCCTTAGCTTCATTCTCATCAGCAAATACCCTGAACTTCTCACCTGCCTGAGGTGCACCATTCAAACCGAGTATCTGAACCGGTGTAGATGGACCTGCTTCGGTAACACGCTGGCCACGTTCGTTGAACATCGCCTTGATCTTACCATAGTATTGTCCGCATACCACCATGTCTCCCTGACTAAGTGTACCATTCTGTACCAATATCGTAGACTGGAAACCGCGGCCCTTATCGAGCGATGCTTCAATTACAGAACCGGTAGCTATACGATCAGGATTTGCTTTCAGCTCCAGCAATTCTGCTTCCAGGCCTATCTTTTCCAATAACAGGTCAATGTTCAGACCCTTCTTGGCAGATATTTCCTGGCTCTGGAATTTACCACCCCAGTCTTCAACCAGGATGTTCATGGTAGCCAGCTGTTGCTTGATCTTTTCAGGATCAGCACCTTCTCTATCTATCTTATTGATAGCAAATATCATTGGCAGGTTTGCAGCCTGTGCGTGTGATATCGCTTCTTTTGTTTGTGGCATTATCGCATCATCCGCTGCAATAACGATCACACCTACGTCGGCTACCTTGGCACCACGTGCACGCATCGCGGTAAACGCTTCGTGACCCGGAGTATCGAGGAATGTGATCTTCTTACCTGCAGGTGATAATACCTGGTAGGCACCAATATGCTGGGTGATACCACCGGCCTCACCTGCTACTACATTGGCACTACGTATATAATCGAGCAATGATGTCTTACCGTGATCGACGTGACCCATGATAGCTACGATAGGTGCACGAGGCTTAAGATCATCTTCAGAATCTACTTCTTCCTCTTCTTCATCAACACCTTGTTCCAGGTTAATGAATTCCACTTCATAGCTAAACTCACTTGCTACCAGTTCAATTACTTCCGCATCAAGGCGCTGATTGATAGACACCATGATACCCAGGCTCATACACTTACCGATGATATCGGCAAAGCTTACGTTCAGCAAACTGGCCAACTCACTTACCGAGATGAACTCAGTAACCTGTATAATGTTGATACCATCAGAGTTTTCTGCTGCTGCACGCTTTTCAGCCATTTCATCACGCTTGTTACGGCGGTACTTGGCTTTAAGGTTTTTGCTACGGGTAGACCCTGTAAGCTTGGCCTGCGTTTCGCGTATTTTATCTTGTATCGCTTTCGCGTCAATTTCCTGCTGTTGCTGAGAAACCGGTTCGCCATATGGCCTGCGAGGACCACCCTGGCCACCGCCACCCGGCCTGTACGGACCGCCACCCTGGCGACCACCCTGGCCATTACCTGATGGGCGACCTACGCCACCACCACCTGGTCTGCCGCCACCACCGGTGCCGTTAGGACCATTGATAGGACGGCCTACACCGCCACCACCTGTTGGGCGACCAACGCCACCACCATTCCTGCTGCCTTGTCCGCCAACACCCGGAGTACCGGTGCCCGGAGGACGCTGGCCAGGAGTACCTGTACCCGGCTGACCAGGTTTGTAAGATTCAGGACGTTTTTCAACAGGTATGCGTTTGCGCTTGCGCTTTTCTCTTTCACTAGGCCTTACGTTTCCGCCACCCGGCTGAGAAACAGGCAATTCTATTTTACCAATGATCTTAGGGCCTTCCAGTCTTGGGGCCCTCATCTCAATATGTTCCGGCTTGTTAGCATCGTCATCTTCTGCTGCTGCAGGTGCTTCAGGAGCGGCCTGTGGCGGAGCGGGAGTAACTTCTGCTACCGGTTGTGGTTTTGGTTCTGCTTTTTTAGGTGCAGCAACTTCCTGTGCAGGTGCTGCGGCAGCTGCTGTTGGCTCTGCCGGAGTTTCCGCTACAGGCTCTTTCTTCGGAGCTGTTGCTTTTTCGGCCTTCTTTGGCGCCGCTTCAGGAGCTGCTTTCTTCACCGCGCCCTTCTTAGGGCGTGAAGCCAGATTCATCTCATCGAGATTGATCTTGCCAAGAATATTTGGGCCGCCTATTTTAGGTGCTTTAATGTCTACGTGCTGAGGTTCTTCAACTTCAGGCTCGCTCTTTGCAGGCGGAGCTACAGCTTCTGGCGCTTTTTCTTTTGGCGCTTCGGCTACCACAGGTGCTGCCTTTACAGGCTCAGCTGCTTTTTCCTTTGGCGCTTCCGCTACTACAGCCGGCTTGGCTACTTCCACAGGTTTTACCTCTGCTTTTGGCGCTTCTACCTTTACTTCTGCAGCTTTTGGCTTTTCTGCGTCCTTTGCAGGAGCAGCAGGCTTAGGTGCTTCCTTTACAGGTGCAACCGGCTCTTCCTTCTTAGCAACCGGTTCTTCCTTCTTCTTACCGTTATCATACAACGAACCCTTCGGCAATGCAATCTGGTCGCTCCTGCGTTTGGCGTCTTTGTCTTGTGCAAATTCTACCTGCAGGGCGCCATACATTTGCTCGGTGAGCTTGGCACCTGGATTGCTGCTCATCTGGAATCCTTTATCACTAAGGAACTCTACAAGAGTATCCTTACCGATGTTAAATTCCTTAGCGGCTTCCAGTAACCTGGGTGTCTTTGTTGTTGTTGTTGTCATTATTACTATTTCCTTGTCAAAATACTTTTTTGCCGGGTTTTCACCCGGCCCGCACCCTGATAATACAAACCTACGCCATTTTATGCTAAAATGACGAAGGGGCACGACCGGCTGCATCACTTTATTTACGCAATGCGTAAAAACTTAACATATATTTTCCCATTTAAGGGCAAAACACATCATTTCAACTCAATTCAAAGACACACAGGTACTTTTCAGCTTACAAATGCCACCATACGCGCTTAGTCTTCGTTCTTAAATTCTGCTTCCAGTATATTGCGCAGTTCCTTAACTGTTTCCTCTTCAAGATCGGTACGGCGTACCAGCTCTTCGTTAGAAAGATCCAACACGCTGAGTGCTGTATCGCAACCTATTTTCTTCAGTTCTTCAATGATCCATGGTTCTATTTCATCCGCAAATTCAGCCAGGTCAATGTCGAAATCAACTTCTTCCTTAGCATCACGGAATACATCTATAGAATACCCGGTCAGTTCTTGTGCCAGCTTGATGTTAACACCCTTCTTACCGATAGCCAGGGAAACCTGGTCGCTGTCGAGGTATACATCAGCAGACATTTTTTCGTTATCCAGCTTAATGTTGTTGATACGTGCAGGCGTTAAAGAGCGCTGCAGCAACAGGGTAACATTGTTGGTATAATTAATAATATCTATATTTTCATTACGCAGTTCACGAACGATACCGTGAATACGGCTACCCTTCATACCTACGCATGCACCTACCGGATCGATACGATCGTCATAGCTTTCTACAGCTACCTTGGCGCGCTCGCCCGGCTCACGTACTATTTTCTTAACCGTGATCAGACCATCCAGTATTTCCGGAACTTCTATTTCCAGCAACTTCTCAAGGAATGAAGGATGGGTGCGGCTAAGGATAATAACAGGTGTATTGTTCCTCATTTCTACTTTCTTTACTACCGAGCGAACAGTTTCGCCTTTCTTAAAGAAGTCAGTAGGTATCTGCTCTGTCTTAGGCATGATCAGCTCATTACCTTCGTCATCAAGCAGTAACATTTCTTTTTTCCATATCTGGTAAACTTCGCCGGTGATGATGTCGCCAACACGGTCGGCATACTTCTTCATCAGGTTGTTCTTCTTCAGGTCGCCGATACGGGCAGCCAGTGTTTGCTTTGCAGCCAGAATAGCGCGACGGCCAAAGTGTGCCACATCTACTTCCTCATACACCTCTTCACCTACGTTATAATCGGCTTCAATTTTAATAGCTTCAGTATATGGTATCTGTGCATTCTCGTCTTCCACCATATCGTCCTCTACTACCTCGCGCCTGCGAAATATTTCAAGGTCACCCGTCTGGTCATTCACTATCACATCGAAGTTATCATCACTGCCGTACTTTTTACGAAGCAGCGTCTTAAAAACATCTTCAAGTACCTTCATGAGGGTAGGCCTGTCAATATTTTCCGCGTCTTTAAACTCCTGGAAGGAATCAATAAGATTGATACTTGGCATATACTCTGGTTTTTCTCTGCCCTTATTTCAAGCGGGCAAAGGCTTGTTAAAAAATAATTTGGACTACTGCTTTCTTTATATTTTCAAATGGTATCACTACCGGTGTGGCTACTTTTTCCTTGGCTTTTTTCACTTCGAGCGTCACTTCTGTTTCAGAAACTTCTGTAAGCATACCCGTGGTATCCTTATCTTCCTTATCTGTAATAGTGATCTTGCGGCCTATATTCTTATTATACTGCCTCAGCTGCGCCAACGGCTCATCTACACCCGGGCTGGATACTTCGAGAGAAAAATCGCCATTGGGGAACGAACCATCTTCTTCTAATATATGATACAGCCTGCGGTGTATAGATACACTGCGCTCAATGGAGAAACCGCTATCGGCATCCATGAACACCTTAATATTATTGACCGGCTTTACTTTTATGTCTACAATAAACATATCAGTACCATCGATCATGGGCTCTATAAGAGCATATACTTTTTGAATCAGCTCACTCATACCTAAAAAACGAGGGGACAATTATTTGTCCCCTCTCTTTCTAATTTGTGCAAATGTACAAAATATTATTGAATAAATGGGGCAATTTTACAATTCGATAATTCGGCGATGTGGCACTGTTCCGTTAATAAAGGATCCCCTTATAGCATCTAGCTTCGAATGTCATGGTGAGCCGCGCCGAACCACGACATTCGCACAGGGGGTATTCATTTTGTATCACTCGACCCTGGTCATTTTTAAAAAGTGGCAGTTTTTCACAAAAGTGGCAGTCTTTTCTAACCAATTTCTCTGTATGGCTTTATGAGTAAGGGTTCGGGCGATTGTTACAAACTGCTACATTCTGCCACTTCCTGCCACTTTCTGCCACATGTTGCCACTTTATTTTGTCTGAACCAGTATTTTTAGGATTTAAGGCTAGACATGATGCCCCCGTAAATTGAGTTTCGTGATTTTCATATAGTGATCAAGCGATTTTTCCTCGTTTTAAGCAAGATAAGGTACCGAAAGGGCCGTTTCCAAATATTTTTGTGAAAGCCGCGCCAGGCAAGGAAAGAAATTTTTATGATGGTTTTTGAATGAGATAATTCGGCAATTTGACGTTTTGGTAATGATGGTGTTGAGGCAATTAGCACTTGAATAATTTAATATTTCTTAAAATATGTTCGTTGGATAGTAAAGAAACTTCAACACACTCACTAAAAGATCAATAAACATTACAATTTTTATATCTTTGGATTCTTTGTACATTCCTATTAACCTAATATCTATCAAAACCCTAAAGCTTAGTAATCTATGAAATACTCATTTGTCATCTTCACGCTTCTATTCCTGTCGGCACCTTTTAAGATCAGCGCACAAATAGCTACGCCGAGTTTTGTAAATTACGTGTATTGCCCCAACAATTTTAGCCAGACCGACGCATGTAATGGCTGGCGTCAACCTACGGCAGGCACTTCCGACTACTTTAATGCTTGCGCTACAGGAACAAGCGTGGGAGTACCCGACAATTATTTCGGACAACAATCTTCCGATCAAAACGCGTATACCGGCTTAGCTACTTTTTTATCGATAGCTGAAGGCAGAGAATATATTGGAACATCGTTTCCTCCTCTAAATAAGGGCCAGACGTATACTATGTCTATGAAAGTATCTCTTGCAGACTCCAGTAAATATGCCACTAATGGACTTGGCATCTTTTTTAGCACATATCCAGTGGATCTGCAAAGCACATATGGGGCAATACCAGTCACACCTCAAATCGATTATTCGAGTTATGGAGTAATAACAGACAAAGTCAATTGGGTAACACTTACCGGATCGTTTGTGGCCGACTCAGCCTATACGAATCTCGTGATCGGCTGTTTTAAAAATGATGCAGATATTACCTACAGCGAGGTAGTAGGGGGAAGTTATGACTACAGCTATTATTATATAGGTGAGATAGGTGTGCAAGACTCCACAATAGTAAGAGATACTGTTAAATACCCATTTCCTAATGCATTTACTCCAAACGGAGACGGAACTAATGATATTTTTGGTTTCGCGGGCGACCCGTTAACGGTGTTTGATGATTTTTCCCTTAGTGTATTCAACCGCTGGGGAGAGCGGGTATTCTGGACAAACTATTCGTCGGCAGGATGGAATGGCATGTATAAAAATGTACCTGCAGCGCAAGGCGTATATGTATACACTGCTCAAATAACCGAACATGGCAAAACAACCTCTCTAAAGGGAAATGTGACATTGATAAGGTGATGAGAAGTCACGGGACAATGCCATATTCAATACTTAGTGTAATTCCCATAAAGGCAACTTTAGCCCTTCTATCCCCACCAAAAAACCGTACCTTGTAGTATGTTACGGCACTCAGGGAGGAGGCGAAACCACAAACAGAATATAAGGCTGGCGGCAATGCTTTGCCTTACGGCAGGGTTTGTAAATGTGAGCGGACTGCTGGCATTTAAAGTATTGACCACTAATGTTACGGGCCATGCAGCACTATTTGCAGAGCAACTTGCCGAAGGCGATCTAAGGGCAGCGAGAATGGTAGGGCTGTGGATGCTGCTGTTCCTGTCAGGCGCTTTTTGTTCGGGCTATTATATCCGTTGGGCATCTGCCCGAAAGCACAATTCTTATATGGTACCGGTGGTGGTTGAAATAGCTATCCTGGTGCTGGTAGGTGCTACAGCACATAATTACAACCACAGCGTAGCACAAACAGAGTTTTTCGCAGGTATACTGCTCTTTGCCATGGGCCTGCAAAACGCTTTTGTATCGGTGATATCGGGGTCTGCCGTGCGCACCACCCACCTTACCGGCCTCTTTACCGATCTGGGCACAGACCTCTCCGCACTGGCACACAAGGGCGATGTGCCCCGCAATATCTTACAGCAGCGCATTATACTTAAGGTTGTGATCATCCTGTTCTTTCTTTCGGGCGCTATAGCGGGTGGTTATATTTTCAAGCAGATCAGCTACCATACTTTTTACATACCTGCGGGCATATTGGTGTTCGCACTATTCTATGATGTATACCGCATAAAACTGAGCAGGCTGTATCACCACCTGATGCTTGGCAATAAAAACTCATAAGCGACCGTCACTCAGGGGCAGGTTCAGGGCATAAAAATGCCTGCACAAAAGAATTTGTACAGGCATTTTTCATTCATTTAAGGTATCTCTACAAAGCTGCTCTCACTGCCTTTACTTCAGCAGCGGTTACTGCAGGTCCGCTATTACCGAAATTGCTGTACACGTAGGTAAGTACTGCTGCCATATCATCGTCCGACAATTGCTGCGGCGGCATTGTGTTGTTATATTTCTGGCCGTTTACAGTTATTTCTCCAGAGCTACCTTTCAACACCTGCTTGATCACAACATTCTTGTCGGTGATGTAATCAGATTTCGCCAGTGGCGGATAAGTGCCGGGCAATCCTTCACCATTAGCCTGGTGACAGGCCACACACGTTGTTTTGTAAATAGCCTCACCTGTAGGCGGGGCTGCCTTTGCGGCCATTGTCTGATGGTCGGGCACTCCGGAATCACTGCCACATGACACCATAAAGAGGGCAACTACTGCGGGCATTGCTGCAAAAAATATTTTTTTCATCTTCTTTGATATTTACCTGCCATTGCGGCTTGTATGATCGATTTGCTTTTGCAGGCAAAATAAGTAAATTTATACTCATTACTCAGGTTAAGTAGTATTTTTGAGCCTCAGGAGCATCCA
>CANBQQ010000135.1 GCA_947371715.1 Flavipsychrobacter stenotrophus | reverse complement strand
GCCGGTAACGTATGGCTATACAGAGAAAACGCCACCTACCCCGGCGGAAAATTCACAAACGATTTCTACAAAGAGTTTAATGCTAACGTTGGTGCCGGTCTGCGTTTCGACTTTAAGATACTGGTGCTACGCCTTGATCTGGGTATGCCCATACGCAAAGCATGGTTGCCGGAGAATGATAGATGGGTGTTCGATAAGATCGCATTCAGCAATAGCCAATGGCGCAGAGAAAACCTGATACTGAATATTGCGATCGGATATCCGTTCTAAGTTAAAAGTCATAAGTGTAGGATGCGCATTTTATGATTTCGAAACGTCTTAGTCTCCAAACGAATACGTCCTTACGTGAGATTGCTTCGATCCTCGCAATGACCTACATCTTTTATTATTTGTCATTGGAGGATGATTGCGGGGCAACAGGAATAGATTCTCACAATGAACTGACAGGGACGTTAGCGTTGCTTCCACAATAGGCTGCCATCGCCATAGCTGAGGAAGCGAAAATCATGAGCCATTGCATAACCGTAGACCTTACGCCAGTTCTCCCCTATAAGTGCAGATACCAGTAAAAGAAGCGTGCTTTGAGGTTGATGAAAATTAGTTACCAGTCCATCTATTAATCTGAATGTATAACCCGGCGCAATGAGTATGCGGGTGCGGGTTACTATCTTATTGGTACCATTGACAGCCATGTGATTTAATAAAGCATTTAGCGCTTCTTCTTTAGTACATGGATCAGTTATCTCATAAGCATCCCATTGATTTATGGCAATACCCTCCATCTCTACAGCCATTCCTTTAAACAGCTTACATCCTATCCAGTAAAGGCTTTCAAGAGTACGCAAGGAGGTAGTACCTACGGCAACGATGTTATTATCACCATGCTGCAATAATTGTTGAATAGTCCCTTCATTTACCTCTACCCACTCGGCATGCATATCATGCTCCTGCATGGTCTCGCTCTTCACCGGCTTAAATGTACCGGCGCCCACGTGTAGCGTCACAAATGCCTTATCTACATCCTTTGCCGCAAGTTCATTCATCACAGCATCTGTAAAATGCAGACCGGCAGTAGGTGCCGCTACGCTTCCTTCATCTTTCGCAAATATGGTCTGGTATCTTTCTTCATCTTTTACATCTGCAAGGCGATTAAGGTACGGTGGCAATGGCACCTTACCTGCATGATGCAATACCTCGGCAAATGTCATCTCCGGGTTATCCCAGTCTAATTGTATGGTATAGTAAGACTCGCTTTTATTGACCATAGTCGCTGAAAGCGTGAAGTCGGCTTCGGGATATGGTAATGTCAATGTGATGCCGTCTTTCCATTTCTTGGCGCTACCCACCAGGCAGTTCCACCATACCTGACCTTTTTGCAGCATAGCCGTTTGTATATCGCTATGACTACTATGTGGTTCCAGGCAGAAGATCTCTATGGCACCGCCGGTTGGCTTTGCAAATGGCAGGCGGGCATGTACCACTTTTGTTTGGTTGAACACAATCAAAGTGTTGGCAGGTATATGGTTGGCCAAATGGGAGTAGGTATCCTCCGCTATCTCTCCATTTGTATAGATCAGTAGCTTTGAGGCATCGCGCTGCTGCAAAGGATATTGAGCAATACGTGCATCGGGCAAGTCGTAAGTATAATCTTCAATTCTTAGATTCCTGGGGTGCATGCTTATTTTATTTCGGGTATGGTGATACCGGTAATTTTTCGATAAAGGTCTATTGCATAGAGGTCGGTCATACCGCCAATAAAGTCTACCAGGCTCTGTATATCTTCGTATCGTCTGGCCGGATCGAGGGTTAACGGAAACTGCGGAGACACCAGCCTGATGAGCTTACCGGAACGACTTTGCTTAGGATATAATATCGCGTGCACAAACTCTTTCAGCAGTCCGCCAATAATGTTGTAACCCGCTATCTCTATCTCCACAACAGAGCGGTAATTATAGATGTACTTTACTGAGAATTTATTGATCGCATCTATCAGTTTCGACTCCCGTTCGGGCAGACACTTGAGCAGATCTTGCTGCAATGTACCGGCAAGTAATTCTTCCTCATGCTCCATAAATACATCAGCCATTTTCTGTATCATCAGGTTGATCCAACTGGCGCGTATGTATTGTACCTTCTGGTTATCGTCATTGATGTTGGCTATCTTCCTTAACACGTAGGCCTGCGAGCCGAAGCCATCACCCTCTTCATCAAAGAACGGCAGGAAAAGATCAATAAAGGTCTGCAGCGTTACTATGTGCAACCTGTGCGCATCTTCAAGGTCAATAACTCTGTAGCAGATATCATCGGCCGCCTCTGTAATATATACATATGGGTGGCGCGCAAAGACAAGGTTATGGCCCTCGATACGAGGTATCTCCAGCGTTTCAGCTATCTGAACGTATGTTGGTATCTCAGAATCAAAAAAGCCGGATTTCTTAGTAGCTATAAGCCCGGTATGTTTATTAAATCCTTCAAGCGAAGCGCACGGATATTTGACTATCGATGCTAATGTTGGAAAGCTAAGTCTGTAGCCGCCGGGCTCAGGCTCGTTATAGTTATGTGTCAGCACACGAAGTGCATTAGAATTACCTTCAAACTTCCTGAAATCCATCAACTGATTCTCGGTTAATGAATCAGTGATCATGGTGCGCATATCGCCTTCCATACCTTCAAAAAAAGTACGGATCGCGTCTTCGCCGGAGTGACCAAATGGCGGGTTGCCAATGTCGTGACTTAAACATGCAGAAGCAATGACCGAGGCCAGTTCATGACGATAGAACTCTCTGAATTCGGTACTATTGCCCGGGTACTTTGCTGCTATACGCTCCCCTATTGCCTTACCGAGTGAGCGACCCACAGAAGTCACCTCCAGGCTATGCGTAAGCCTGTTATGAACAAATACTGAACCGGGCAATGGGAATACCTGTGTCTTATTCTGCAACCTTCTGAATGCCGATGAAAAAATAATACGGTCATAATCCCTCTGGAACGGATTCCGCACCGGATCGTATGTCCTGCCCTTCACTTCACGCTCACCTGTTCTCCGGTCTGTATATAACGTCTCCCATTTCATGCTGTAAAGATGTCCCCAATTTTTAAATAAATAATTATGCAGAAATTGCTGTAACGTTTTTAATTGGCTTTATAGCACGGATCTGGTTGATACCAATTTTTTTTTCTGCATACCAAAGGTCATAGTCGCGCTGCATATTCAACCAGAGTTCAGGTGTAGTATTGAAAGCCCTGGAAAAACGCAGAGACATATCCACACTGATATTAGAATGCCCATTAATTATCAATGATATGGTGCGTCGGGCTACACCCAATATATCTGCAAGTTGAGATATGGTAACTTGCAATGGTTCCAGATACATTTCTTTTAATATTACACCCGGATGAACGGGCGGCATTTCTTTTTTCATAACAGCAACATTTAATGATAATCCAAATAATCCACGAGGTAAACATCGCCATTTTCAAAATGAAAAATGATTCGATAATTACCCGTAACCGTAATAGACCAAAAGCCCTTCAAGTCTCCCTTCAGCGGATGCAGATTAGATCCCGGGAAGCCCATATCTTCTGCTTTGGTAGCAGCATTTAGTAGAGTAAGTATGTTTCTTATTTTACTAACCTGGTCGGGCCTTAACTTTGAAGCATCATTTTTGCTCCATAGCAATTTCAAACCTTTATGTTTAATACTGGCTATCACACCACAAATGTAACACGTTATGTTACATGTTACAAATAATTTCTCGCCGATATTTCTTCGTAACTTACATAGATAAAATCTGCGCTACATGCATGACCACAACCACGATCATAGTCACGAGGGGCATCACCACCACAAGGTAAGCGCTGCCGATGCGGCCAGTACTGCCTTTATTGTGGGCATTGTGCTTAACAGTGCTTATGTGATCGTAGAGGCGGCGATGGGGTTTGCCAATAATTCTATGGCATTGCTGTCTGATGCCGGTCATAATCTTGGTGATGTAGCCAGTCTTATACTATCGTTACTGGCTTTCAGGCTGGCAAAGATGAAGCCATCAGATTCATTTACATACGGCTTTAAGAAAAGCACTATACTGGCCGCACTAACCAATGCGGTGATCCTGCTGGTATCTGTTGGGCTACTCAGTTATGAATCTGTAAGGCAACTAATGCGCCCCCACCCGGTAGAAGGTGGCACTATGGCCATTGTAGCGGGAATAGGCATTGTGGTCAATTTCGGATCAGCATTTCTATTCTTCAAGCATAAAGATAAAGAGATGAACACCCGTGGCGCATACCTGCACCTGATGGCAGATGCGCTGGTTTCACTTGGCGTAGTTGTAGCCGGTATCATTATGCAATACACCCACTGGTATTGGCTCGATGGTGCCACAAGCCTGGGTATATTACTGGTCATACTTATCAGCACCTGGTCGTTACTTATGGGTAGTCTGCGCCTTACACTCGATGCAGTTCCTGCCGATATTAAAAAACAGGAAATAGAACAAGCTATAGTGAAGATGAATGGCGTGCAGAGCATACACCATATGCACATATGGGCAATGAGTACTACTGAGAACGCGCTCACAGCGCACCTTATCCCCGATGAGACATTGTCATTCGATGAGAAAATACAGCTTGTTCACCGGATCAAACATGAACTGCAACATCTCAATATTCAACACGCTACCATAGAACTGGAATCAGTTAAGATACACTGCGAAGAAGAGATCTGCGACCGCAGTTAAATGAAAAAAGTGGCACATATGCGCCACTTTTCTTTATGATCTTTACTCTTTACTTACAGTGTTGCCATATCTATCACAAACCTGTATTTCACATCCCCCTTCAGCATACGTTCGTAAGCTTCATTGATGTAATCCATTCTTATCACTTCCACATCAGATACAATATTGTGTTCGGCACAATAGTCCAGCATCTCCTGTGTTTCAGGCAAGCCACCAATCAATGAGCCTGCAAGACTTCTGCGACCACCGATCAAGCTGAACGCCATTATCTGGGATGGCGTAGGAGGTGCGCCAACACATATCATCACACCGTCCACATTCAGCATGCTTAAGTATGTGTTATAATCATGTTCAGCAGACACACTATCAATGATAAAATCAAAGTAGCTGGCCAATCCTTTTAATTGTTCAGGATCTTTTGTCAATGCAAAATTTGTTGCGCCCAGCCTGTATGCATCCTGCTCTTTACCTGCCGATGTGCTCAACAACGTTACCTCTGCACCAAATGATGCAGCCAGCTTTACCGCCATGTGACCAAGACCACCAAGGCCTACCACACCTACTTTATGGCCCTTACCAACCTTCCAGTGGCGGAGCGGCGAGTAGGTGGTAATACCTGCACATAACAATGGCGCTACTGCTTCAAGCGGCAACTTATCAGATATACGCAATGTGAAACTCTCATCAACTACTACACGGTTAGAATAGCCACCATAGGTCATTCCACCTGTGTGCTTATCCTTACTGTTGTAAGTACCTGTGGATCCATTCTTACAAAATTGTTCCAATCCTTTTTTGCAATTCACACATTCTCTGCATGAGTCTACCAGGCAACCAACACCTGCAAGATCTCCTTCCTTAAATTTGGTTACTGCACTACCCACTGCTGTTACCTTACCTACTATTTCATGGCCCGGCACTACAGGATAAGTGGTGTGCTGCCACTCATTGCGCGCTACGTGAAGGTCTGAGTGACATACACCGCAATAGAGTATCTCTATCTGCACATCATTGGGTGTTAATTCTCTCCTTTCAAAACTGAAAGGTGCAATATCTGTTGTAGGTGCCTGTGCGGCATATCCTTTTGCTGCTATCATTTTTTTGTGGTTTTTATTAGTTCACCGACGCCGGACATGGCTATTCAGACCACTAAAATTAAAGGCTTGCGCTCATTTAAGCTATTGATTTTGTCATGGTAATACTTTGATAATGCCGTATTTTTGGGTAATATTGATAATTAGCAAGTATTTACCTGATGAAAACCAATACAAATTCAGAACGCCCCCCATATTTGTTCTCCAATGGCATGCCCATTCCATTTACGCCTCAATACTTTGAGCAGGCGGAAGCAGGTGATGCATCGGACGTGGCAGATATGACCCGCAGACTGAATAATGATGGTTACTTATATCTTCCGGGCTTTTTAGACCCTGCTGATGTGCTGGATGTTAGAGAAGAGTATTTTAAACTATTCGACCCTATCATTCTAAAAAAAGGCACTTCTCCGCGCCAGGGCTTGTTTTCAGGCTCCTTCCAGTTTTCGCCTTACAGGCATGGTTTACCGGGGCATCCCGCATCACTATTTGTTACTTCAGATGCCTTTGAACAATTTACCCGAAGCAAGAAATTACTGGATCTGGCTACGTCTTTAATGAATGAAGAAGTAACCTTATTGCAAAGAAGACCCATTCGCCACTTTTATAATAATACAGGAGTAGCATCTTGCGCTCATGCCGACTTCACCTACCTGAACAAAGGCACCAAGAAGATAGTATCCATATGGATACCGCTAGGCGATGTTCCGCTGGAAGGTGGTGGTATCGTGTATCTTAAAGATTCTAATGATTTTGACCAGGACGACCTGCGCCATCAACTCAACCGCTTTAAGCGCCCGGAGAAAGATGAACGACCTATCACAGCAGACCTCAAGGCCATTACCGACACTACCGGTAAACCATGGCTGTATACAGATTTTAAGGCAGGCGACATTGTGCTGCATACGCCTTTCATTGTTCATGCGACGCTGGACTGTAATGACGAACGTATGAGACTATCTACCGACATCCGCTTTGCCAGCTGCAATGAAACCCACGATCCGCGTTGGGGTGGTAACTGGAGAGGAGATGATGGTTATTGATTCTTATCCACCCAAATCATCCGCACTTTTATTCTTGTAAAAATTGAACCGCTTACCTTGCGACCTATTACTGTAGCATAAATTTATGCGCATATGCCAAACGAATTGAACAACTACCGACTCTACTATTTTATCTGGATGGGTAACCCCACCAGCCTTGTTGTTAAGTGCAAACCCGATGAGGGACACGCAGTTACAGACAGGAAGCGAATAATGGAAGTGTTGCGTCAATACATTGATGTCGATAGTTGGTTTCTCGATTTTTCAGAAACATACAGAGCCTGGATGGAGGAAGATGATATGGAGATCTACAACATAAATGCTCCAATAAACGCCTCTATGATAGCAGCAATAGTGCGAGCTAACAAAAAGCTGGCAACCGAAGGCTTAATGCTGTTTTATTGGTTCGATAGAGACCGGACAGGCGTAGAAGATGATTGGGAGTGGACAACCGACCCGATAGACGGCAATCCACTTACCGACCTCGGCCCCGAATTCTACGATAAATGCAGGCTGGTGTGCGAAAAACACTTTCTTGTATTCCCACTTAAAGATGCCTAGTTACTTTATTGAAGTTATCCACCATGTATTGCCAAACGGATCGGTCACACCACAAGCGCGGCCATAGTTCTGGTCGGTTGGCGGCATTACGCTGGTAGCACCGGCTTCAAGAGCTTTGTTATAAGTGGCGTCAGCATCAGGTACATAGATAAACATGTTGGCTGTTTGTGGCTGCCATTGTTCTGTGGCGTCGCAAAACATTATTGTAGCACCGTTTATCTGCAACTCGGAATGCATTATGACTTCGCTGTCCTCTCTTTGTTTTGAGAATGTCTGTTCCGCATCAAATACCTCGTTCATAAACGCCGCAAATGCCCTAGCATCACTTAGCATCAGGTATGGCATGATTACATTATGGCCTATTGGAATGTTCATGGTGGGCATTTTATATTTCAAATATAATGTGTTTTCCTCCTATCACATTACACTCTTTTAGGTTTTAACTTTTACCTTTTCACTTAACACTTACATTTGCATTATGTCTTTTTTTAAAACAGGAAAGCCTTTTATTATAGCAGGCCCGTGCAGTGCAGAAACCC
>CANBQQ010000134.1 GCA_947371715.1 Flavipsychrobacter stenotrophus | reverse complement strand
TCATTGTCTTTCTGCAAATATGTTTCCCCTTTCTCTTTTACCTTATTTAATAAGCCGGCACCTCTTTTTTTAAGCATATTCATAGAGGGCACTACACCATTTTTTACCTTCAGTGTATCTGTGTTTTGCGCCGCAGCCACATTACACATACCTAATAGCACCGACAAATTCAAAATATTGGCAATCAACCTACTAGCATTCATATAATTATAAAGATAAAAAATAATTTCTTCGTTAGCTGAAAAAGATGAATTAGCTGACCAATGTCATTCATCAACAGTATTTCCGCGGCGATGGTCATTACAATGAAACAACTTCTTTCAGTAACGGCTAATTATATAACTTTGGCACAACGTATGCGCAACCTGCTGTTCAACATAATACTTGCCCTGAGGGCTATAAGCACTAATAAGTTGCGCTCGGGCATAACCATAGCCGTTATTGGATTAGGTATTACGGCACTTGTAGGCATTCTTACGGGCATACAGGTAATGAAAGTAGCTATCAGCTCCAGTTTCAGCAGTATGGGAGTGAACAGCTTCCAGCTGACCAGCGATGTTATAAAGAAGAAGAGGCATAATGGCGGCGTAAATATATCTTATACTGAAGGCTCAAGCATAACCTATACCGAGGCTAAGTTGTTTAAGGAACGATATAAATTTCCGGCTACGGTAGGAATATCAATGAGTGGCAGCCAGATAGCCACGGTGGTATACGGTAGCGAAAAGACCAATCCGAATACCAATGTAACTGGTGCCGATGAAGCTTACCTGGCTGTAAATGACACCAAATTATTTGCCGGTAGAAACTTTACGGCAAGCGAGGTGCAGTCGGGTACGTATGTATGTATGCTTGGAGATGGCGTTGCGAAAAAACTGTTTAAGAACCGCATGGCCAGTGCGATAGATAAAGAAGTAACTATTGGTGGTATTAGGTGCAAGGTTATTGGGATAATGGCATCGAAAGGGTCGAGCATGTTCATGAACAGCGACAACAATGTGATCATACCGTTGAACACTGCCAGACAGATATATGGAGGAGAGAACTCTTACCTCATCAGTGTATCGGTACCCATGATAGGGATGAAAGCATTTGCTGCTGAAGAGGCCGAAGGTATCTTCAGGGTGATACGCAGGTTGCCGTTGAATACTGAAAACAACTTCAGTATATCGCAGAATAGCGATCTTGTTGATATGGTAATAGAGAATACTACTTATATACAAGTAGCGGCCATAGTGATCTGCATCATCACGCTACTTAATTCTATCATAGGATTGATGAATATAATGCTCGAGTCAGTGTCTGAACGGACTCGTGAGATAGGTGTTAGTAAGGCATTGGGTGCGCGTTCTTCCTACATCAGGGGTCAGTTTCTTACTGAAGCAGTGTTGATCAGCCTGATGGGCGGTGCTGCGGGTGTGATAGTCGGTGTACTGATGGGTAACATTGTCGGACTCATTTTCCATGTGGGCTTTGTAGTACCCTGGTTATGGATATTACTTGGCGTAGGCCTGTGTGCTATTGTTGGTGTAATTTCAGGTATATACCCTGCTATCAAAGCATCGAAACTGGATCCTATTGTGGCGCTGAGATATGAATAGCCTTGCTAAGTCAAAACTAAGAAGTAAAAACCTTTCCTATTCGCGGAATGGCCAAGTGTGTTTTAAAATGTATACTGGAACAACAGAATGAGCAATGATATAAATGCTGTAGAGAAAGAGGGCCTGGTATATAAATCTACCGGTAGCTGGTATATTGTGCAAGACGATGAGCAGACATTCTGGAAGGCCCGTATAAAGGGGAAGATGAAAATTGATGAGAACATCTCATCGACCAACCCGATAGCAGTTGGCGACCGGGTAATATTTGATGTGGAGGATGAAGATGTAAAAACAGCCCAGATCAAACTGGTCAAAGACCGCAACAATTACATTGTCCGCGTATCGCCACACAACAAGAATCAGAAGCACATAATAGCGTCTAATCTCGACTTTGCCTTACTTGTGGTAACGATAAATGACCCACGTACTTCTACGGGTTTTATAGATAGGTTTTTGATAACAGCTGAGGCCTATCATATACCTGCCATTATTGCCGTAAACAAGACAGACATCCTTAAGCCAAAGCACGTTGCTATACTGGAGCAATGGAAAGAAATTTATGTGCGCGCAGGTTATGATATTTACCCGGTAATAGCTACACAACCTGAGACACTAGCTGCGCTGAAAGAACGACTGAAAGATCGTACTACCTTATTCAGCGGTCACTCGGGCGTGGGCAAGAGCACACTTATTAACCAGCTTATTCCTGGAAAGTCTATAAAGACACAGCAGGTATCGGGCTGGAGCGGTAAGGGGCAGCATACAACAACATTTGCAGAGATCTTTGATCTGCCTGGCGGTGGCCGTATCATTGATACGCCGGGCGTAAAAGAGTTTGGGTTGATAGACTTTGAAAAACAGGAACTATCTCATTATTTCCCCGAAATGCGCGCAAGGATCAATGACTGCAAGTTTAACAACTGCCTGCATGTGAACGAGCCGGGATGCGCTATAATAGAGGCAGTAGAGCAAGGTGAAATATCGGACGACAGGTACATAAGCTACCGGGGAATACTGGACAGTATAGAAGATAAATATTAGAGAGAACTTAAAAGTGAAAACTTAAAACTCAAAAGAACTCACCAGATTTTTTCTAATGATAATCGAACCGATCTACTGTCTGAAATTTGAATAGCGACTACAGGAATGACAGGAAAATAATAACAACAAAAATCTTTTAATTTTTTACTTTTTAGTTTTTAATTTCTATGATAATCTATAACGTAACCATCAAAGTAGAACACGATGTAGTTGCCAATTGGGTAACCTGGATGAAGGGCATACATATACCTGAACTGCTTGCCACAGGCCTTTTTACAGAAGCAAAACTATGTCGCCTGCTGGAACAACAAGAAGAAGACGGAGCCACATTTGTTGCCCAGTATTTTTGCAGCAGTATGACTGAATACAACAAGTATATTGACGACTATGCCACCATTATGCGTGAGCGGGCCAACAAGGCTTTCGGCGGAAAATTTGTTGCTTTCCGTACAATTATGGAGGTGATCTGAAAAAAATATTTCCTCTCTGCCGACAGCAACATAACTAACAATTAACTAATAGAAAATCTCCCTACTACGGCAAAAACAACCAAAAACAGTCAAAAATCGCTACTGTAGCCACTTTCAGGGGAATTGACAGAATTACCCATTAACAAACGGGACAGACAAAAAGTAGTAGAAGCGGCAACAGGCAAGGGTTTAGCTAAAATTTATTTTATTAAATATTTGGTAGTGTTGGAAAGGTGAGTATTTTTGTCATAACACTCAAACAAAATCATTTTATCTCAAAAAGCAAACGTTATGAACAAAGCAGAATTAATTGACAAAATTTCGAAAGATGCTGGCGTAACTAAGACGCAGGCTAACGAAGCTCTGGATTCTTTCATGAATGCAGTTGTTACTACTCTTAAGAAAGGAGATCGCGTAACATTGGTAGGTTTCGGTACTTTCTCAGTATCTGAGCGCGCAGCACGTAATGGCCGCAATCCTCAGACTGGTGATGTTATCAAGATCAAGGCTCGTAAAGTTCCTAAGTTCAAAGCTGGTAAGGAGTTTTCAACTAAGATCGCTAGCAAAAAGTAATTTTGTATTATCATAGAAAAGGGGAAATCAATTATGTTGATTTCCCCTTTTTCTATTTTATCATCCTCCAATTAACAGATCAGATTTGACAACTTTTTAGAAAGTTGTCAAATCTATGAATAAGATGTTAGCAGCAAAATTCCATTGGATAAAGTTCCTTGAGCATAAAAAAGGCGATTGTCATTAAATAACAATCGCCTTCCTCAACTATGATCTGTCGCCTATTAGTCAGCATATAGATATGCTATCTGAGCGGCATACTTCTGCATAATTACTTTGCGCTTTATCTTTAATGATGGCGTTAGTTCGCCGGTATCTATGGTCCATTCGTTAGCCAGTAACGCGATCTTCTTTACCTGCTCGGGATGGCTGAACATAGGATTGAATTTATCAACCTGCTTTTGCATCTGTGCCATTACTTCCTTCATCTTTATCAGTTCTTCGTTCTTCTCCGGAATAATAATATCAGGGTTATTATCTCGAAGGAATTTACGCAATTGAGCGAATGAAGGAACTATAAGTGCGCTCACAAATTTCTGACCATCACCTACTACCATCATCTGCTCTATGAAAGGACTTTCCTTCATCTTATTTTCAACAACCTGTGGCGCTACATACTTACCACCCGATGTTTTGAATATCTCTTTCTTTCTGTCCGTTATTTTAAGGAATCGCCCATCCACCCACGTGCCTATATCACCGGTGTGAAACCAACCATCGCTGTCAAACGCAGCATCATGCAATTCAGGATGCTTGAAGTAGCCTGATGTTACGTTGGCGCCCTTAGTAAGGATCTCTCCATCTTCGGCCAATATGACCTGTACATTCTGAATAAGCGGACCAATAGTGCCTACCCTTCTATTCTCGCTTTCATACCTGTTTACAGATACCACAGGCGATGTTTCTGTGAGGCCGTATCCTTCCATGATAACGATCTTAGCAGCGGAAAATATGCGTACCAGGCGCTCCTGCGTAGCAGCACTACCTACTACTATGGCCTTTACATTGCCTCCAAGTGCTTCTCTCCACTTACTGAATACAAGCATGTTGGCTATTGCCAGTTGCAACTGATACCAGGGACTACCCTTCACGTGATTATCATATCGCTTACCCAGACCAAGCGCCCAGAAGAACATAGCCTTTTTAATGCCGGTCAACTCCATACCCGTATTCATGATACGTTCGTATACCTTCTCCAATAGTCGGGGAACTGTAGTGAATACCAGTGGTTTTACTTCTTTAAGATTTAAGCCGATCGTATCCATGCTTTCGGCATAATAGATACTCACACCCGCCTGCAGGTAGATGTAGGTAACCATGCGCTCGAAAATATGATTCAGGGGCAAAAAGCTAAGCGCCTTGCTACCCTTATCTGCAAAAGTAAATGCCGGCATAGAGTCCTGCACATTGCTGGCAATATTCCTATGCGTAAGCATCACACCCTTAGGATTACCGGTAGTGCCGGAAGTATAGATAATAGTAGCCAACGTTTCGGGCATTATACGGCTGATAACACTTTCGGCAACGACTGCATTCGGCACCAGCAATTCCTTCCAGTTACGCACTCCCGGTATCTCGTCAAACGAGAAAACATACTTAAGGTTAGGTAGCGCTGCAAATGCGTTTTTGAATCGCTCATATATATCTGCATTGGCGACAAATACAATTTTGGCTTCTGCTTCATTCAGCACATAAGTTATTTCATCGGGGCTGATAGTAGGATAGATGGGTGTTAATACCCCACCGGTAAGCTGGGTGCCAATATCTGTCATTATCCACTCAGGTCTGTTGGGTGATACTATGGCTATCTTTTCCTGCTTTTCAGCAGTCAGCTCTGGATTAGCCAAACCAAGTGCCAACAGTCCCGCAGATAAGCTCACCGAAGTATCCCAAACATCTTTGCAGCTGTAAGTGCGCCAGGCACCATTTTCTTTAGCCGCTAGCATAACTGAATCGGGAGCCTGCTTGCTGCGCAGTTCCACTATATCAAAAAGACGCTGAATCATTCGCTAATTTAATGAAAATATGCGAATTGGAATTCCAAATTGAAGAAAGTAAATTTCATTGTCTGCTAACCATCACAAATTGTGAAAATGCGATTAACTAAAGTGCTTAGTTAAACATCCAATACCTTCGGTATCATTTAGTGTAGTGTAGTAGTTCCACTGTCAGTATAGCTTGCTAAAATGTTGTCCGAATGACTCATTAAGCCATTACCCTTTCAGCTGCCCTTCCATTTTAGACACTACAACTGTGGCAATGCTATTGCCTACCACATTCATTGCGGAGCGGCCCATATCTAACAGCGGATCTATGCCCAGCAGCAATGCCAAACCTGCTTCAGGTATCTTGAACGTAGCCAGAGTACCTGCTATTACTACCAGTGATGCCCGGGGAATACCCGCTATTCCCTTACTGGTTAGCATAAGCACCAACAGCATGCTTATTTGCGTGCCTGTATCCAGGTGTATACCATAGGTCTGGGCGATGAATAACGATGCAAAGGTCATGTACATCATAGACCCGTCGAGATTAAAAGAGTAACCCAGTGGCAATACAAAGCTTACTATCTTCTCATCACATCCGAAACGTTCCAATTCCATCATTAGCTTAGGGAAAGCTGCTTCGCTACTGCTTGTGGAAAAGGCTATAAGCGCCGGCTCCTTTATATGCCTGAGCATTGTAAATACACGCTGCCTGATAAACAAATAGGCCACAGACAACAGCAGTGCCGCTAGTATAAAAAGCCCGAGGTAAAACTCACCAATGAATTTGGAGAAGGTACCCAGTATTCCCAATCCCTGCCTGGCAATAACATTGGTCATAGCGCCAAACACCGCTATGGGAGCAAGATTCATTATGTAGCCGGTCATTTTTAGTATGATGTGCGCGGCCGAATCAAGCATTTTTATTACAATATCAGCCTTCTCACCCACGCCTGCAGCCGCTACACCAAAGAATAGAGAAAATACCACAACCTGTAGTATCTCATTTTTAGCCATAGACTCAAAAATGCTGGTCGGGAATATATGATAAACAAAGTCCTTAAGATTGAGTGAAGCATGAGCTATAGAGCCCGGCAACTCTGTGGGCATTGGCAGATTCATACCCTCACCTGGTCTGAAAAAATTAACAAGCACCATGCCTAACACCAGGCTGAGCAATGAGCCACATACAAACCAAAGCATGGTCTTGCCCCCTATTCTACCTACCGCATTTATATTACCCTGCTTTGCTACGCCTACTACAAGAGTGGTAAAAACAAGCGGCGATACGATCATCTTTATCAATCGTAGAAATACATCGGCTGCCAAAGAAAATGGCTCCAGCACCTTATCAGGAGCAGCAATAGCCTTGCTTTCGATATTGGTATTGAGTATAAAGCCAAGAGCTATACCCAATGCCATAGCTATGATAATATATAATGTAAAGCGATTGTTTTTAGTAGAAGCTGCCATTGACCTGCAAAATAAGAATTAATGAGCCAATTCGGCAATTTGACAATTCGACAATGCCTACTGTTTTGTGTGTGACATCAGTCAAGTTCAATCTTAAGTGTCAATAATAAAGTAATCACCGAGCCGAAGTGCCATTGAGTGATTGCGCCATTAAACAATTACCTTTGCGCAAAAAATCAAGCCATGACACGAGATACCGCCATATTTGACCTCATAAATGAAGAACTGCAACGCCAGCGCCACGGTCTGGAATTGATAGCATCTGAGAACTTTACCAGCATGCAGGTAATGCAGGCTATGGGAGGCGTTATGACCAATAAATATGCTGAAGGCTATCCGGGCAAACGCTATTATGGTGGTTGTGAGGTAGTAGATAAGAGTGAACAGCTGGCTATAGACAGGGCTAAGGAGATATTTGGCGCCACCTATGCCAATGTGCAGCCGCACAGTGGCGCACAGGCTAATGCGGCTTTGATGCTGGCCTTATTACAGCCTGGTGATACTATTCTGGGTCTTGATCTTAGTATGGGCGGCCACCTTACACATGGCTCACCGGTTAACTTTTCGGGTAAGTTGTACAAAGCTGTTCATTACGGCGTACATAAAGAAACCGGTCTTGTAGATTACGACATGATGGAAAAGCAGGCTAATGAGCATAAGCCTAAGCTGATCATCTGTGGTGCATCAGCTTACAGCCGCGATTGGGATTATGCACGTATCCGCGCTATAGCCGACAAGGTTGGTGCATTGGTAATGGCCGATATTTCTCACCCTGCAGGACTTATTGCCAAAGGAATATTGAACGATCCTTTCGATCATTGTCATTTTGTAACAACAACCACACACAAAACTTTACGTGGTCCT
>CANBQQ010000133.1 GCA_947371715.1 Flavipsychrobacter stenotrophus | reverse complement strand
ATCTCTTTTTCCCTCTTGGGCGCAACCATAGGCTTGCTTTACTACAATTACTCCCCGGCCAAAATATACATGGGCGATACCGGCTCCATGCTTTCGGGATTTACCATCTTTATCTTATCCATATTCTATGTCCGCTTTATGTGGACCACCCCTACAGCCATAAAGGCCAGCAGTGCGTTTATGCTGGCATTGTCCATTTTATTCTACCCTGTATTTGATGCCGTACGCGTATTTATACTTCGGGCAAAAAATGGCATTTCGCCCCTAAAAGCCGACAGGCGCCACCTGCATTATTACCTGCTCGATTCAGGCATGAGCCACGCAGCCACCGCCTGGTTAATAACGGGAGTTAATATGCTAACAATTGCCCTTGCTGCGCTGTTAAGCCAAACTATGCATTTCGGAATTGTATTGCTGATCATATCTATACCATCAATAGTTTTAGCTGTGATGGCCCAACAAATGCACCAGAAAAACAAAATCAGATAATAACAAAAAAGCGGATCCGCAAGACTGCAGACCCGCTTTGGGATTGTTATAAAAGCTCTTAATATTATGGCATTGTAATGGTATAGGTAGTACCGCTTGGCAAGGTTAGTACTGCCTGGTTGTCGCATGTTGCTGTGCTACCATAATTAATGCTGCGGGTAAGTCCACTTGGCATTGTAAAGGTGAGCGTACCTGCCTCTATCCACTTGCAACCAGCTGCAAACACCAGTGGCGTTGAGGTAGGAATAGCAACGTTCACTATAGCACCACTGGCACGGGTAAGTGTACCGGTTCCGCTTACAGTATACTTATCATCAGAGAAATCGGTCAGTGTATTATAGCCATCCGTCCAGGTGCGCACACGGGCCCAGTTAGTAGAAACAGTGCCGCCTGTAGCCAATGTAACCGTACCATTTACAGTTACATTAAAGTAAGGCTGCCCCAATGAATTGTGGCCCATATTAGTAACTGTCTTTGTACCGGCTACATTATTGTCGTTCTGGTAGTAGTTGTCAAATGTTATAGTACGTACCGATCCGCTATCTGAATAGTTACCTGTATAGGTGATCAGTATTTTACCCCTGCGGTTACGGCCATCGTTACATAAGCAGTTTACCGTACCAAAGTCTACAACTATAGAACCGGTGGTGCGGGTAACCGTAGCACAGGCACTGGTGAGCCCGGTGGTCTTGTACCCCAGCGTACTGCCCGATGTTACTGTAGACGCCTGATCTGATATGGATTCGGCATCATTGAAAGATTTTTCCGCCGTAGAATGCTCGGAAGCATACCCGGTATCTTCGGTAGTATCTGTCTTTTTATTCTTGTTACAAGAAGCAAGAAAGGCAAGAGAACCTACGGTTACTGCCAGAGCACCTACATAAAACGAAAGTTTGGTCTTAAACATGATCAGGTTATTTTGAGTGGTTAAATATTAATTTTCTTCTTTTAAGACGTACAATCAATGAGCGAGTTTAAAATACCAAAAAATAAAATTGACGTTTTTCCCGACCATTTGTAAAAATTAGCAGGAAAATCGATCGCACAATTATTAAAGATAGATATAAAGAATTATTTTTAGATGCTTCCTATTTTGGAGCAGCATTCGGCTAACTGAATTGAATGAAACGGATATTACTATTATTTTACTTTCTTATTCCTACAGTACTGTTTGCTCAAAAGCAAGGTGAGCAATTAGTCGATTCATTGCTGAAAGCCTTACCCGCGTTGCCGACAGACACTTTCAAAGTAAAAGTACTCTACGAGATATCATCGGGTTACAGAAGCTTTAATGCCTCAGAAGGAATTAAATACGGGCAGCAGGCACTTGAAATGAGTACTAATCTGGAATGGCAAAAAGGCATAGCCATGTCATACGGAGCAATTGGCAGCAACTACACCGGAAAAAGCGACTACTCTAAGGCCCTCGAAAACCTGTTCAAAGCGCTGGCAATAAACGAAACAATAGGCAACATAAAGGGTCAGGCAGTCAACCAGATAAATATCGGAGTAGTCTACATGAAAAAAGGCGAAAACAGCACTGCCCTATCTTACTACTACAAATCAAAAAAACTGTATGAGCAGCTAAGAGACAATAATGGTGTATCGCTGAATCTGAACAATATCAGCATCATATACCAGGAACAAAAAAACTACACCAAGGCGCTGGAATGCTACAATCTGGCGTTGGATATAGCAAAGAACGAAAACAACAGAACACAAATATCTACCACGCTCGGCAATATTGGTGTTGTGTATTTTTTTCAAAAAGACTATAAAGAGTCATTGGCCGCTCAATTTGCAGCATTGGCAATAAGCCGGGAATTGGGCAACAAAAGTCTGATGACTGACAATATGGGAAATATAGGCGTTAGCTACAGAAACATTGCGGCTGAAACCACACTTTACCTGAATGGCGATAGCCTGATACCAAAGGGCAAACAGGCCAACCTAAAACTATCTGTCGACTACTTTAATAAGGCAATAGCTCTTGGAAGGGAGATCGGTTACCTCGATGCGATACAGGAATTTTACAGCGGCCTGTCTGAAACCTACACGCTGATGGGAGATAAAGAAAAAGCACTGGAAAGCTACAAGCAACACGTATCGATAAAGAACTCGATAAACTCTGCCGACATAAAACTAAAAATTGCCGGCCTGGAAGCAACCAGGGAGATGGAACTAAAAGACAAGGAACTTGAAATTGAAAAACTTAAAGTAGCTAATACCCGCAAAGAACGAGTATTGTATATTTCGGGGATCATCCTTTTGCTTGGAGCAGTTATCATTATTTTCAGGAAGTTCTATTCTCAGCGGAGGTCTAATCAAGCGTTATCGATGGAAAAAAGGAAATACCTGCAACAAATAAAAGTGCAGGAAGATGTACTGAACGACATAACCTACGCCCAGTCTCACGACCTGCGGGAGCCTGTTTCTACAATAGTGGGCCTTGCCAAACTCTATGACCAGGAAAACCCCAATGCCCCCGAGAATAAGGCGATAATCAAAGATATTGTTGAGGTGTCTGTAAAACTCGATAATCGCATCACCAGCCTCATAAGAAAGGAAAACAAACTGGCGGCAGAGAGCAAAGACATGAATAAAGAGGGCGATAATTGACCTCTATTCATCCTTCAATTTATATTTGCATTACAAGAATAATACAACAGTAGTTATACGAAAAGGGCATATTTTATTATCTTTCCATTAGCATCGTATTTCATGAGATACTCCTACTACAAGTCTTTATTAATTTACGTCGTTGCAATAATTGCAATGATGTCTGTAGGCAATAGTGCATTGGCTAAAGCAGGTCCGGAAATTCTGGACTCACTAAAAGGAGAGCTTGTCAAAGCAAAAGAAGATTCAAACCGGGTAACTATCCTCACGCGCATATCGCTGTACTACCGTTACATCAATCCAACGGAAGGCGTTAAGTATGGACAGCAGGCAATAGACCTGGGTGAAAAAATTGAATGGACACAGGGCACTGCTAAGGCCTACAGCGCCACTGCCAATAACTACCTGACCAAATCGGACTTCCTGAAGGCAATAGAATGCTATAAAAAAGCTCAGGAGATATTTGAAGAGAACGGAGACAAAAAAGAACTAGCCAAGACTCAAATAAACGTAGGTATACTCTACTTAACTCAGGGCAATTACCCTAAAGCAATTGAAAATTATTTTACCGGGCTTAAAGTTGCTGAGGAGGTAAAAAGCAAAGAAGATATTGCTTCTTGTTTGCTCAATCTGGGCATAGTTTATAGCCGCCAGGAAAAGTATCCCGAAGCGCTCGAATATTTCTTCAAGTCGTTAAAAATGGCGGAAGAACTGGGCGACAAGGGCGGCATAGCTTACAACTACGGCAATATAGGGCTGGTGTATAAGGCACAGAAAAACTATGTAAAGGCACTGGAATATTACGAGAAAGGGCTGAAGTTGAATGAAGAGAAAGGCTCTAAATCATATATACTTGCCGACTTGGGCAATATTGGCAATGTGTATCGCAATGATCATAATTACCCAAAAGCATTCGAATATCTGTTCAGGTCTCTGAGCATTGCTGAAGAGATCGGCGACCAGTTCAGCGCATCTATATGCCTCGGCAACATTGGAGAAACTTACCTCAACATTGCGCAGGACAGCACAATACACATCATGCCCGACAGCCTAATATCTGCAACCAGGGCGGGCAATCTGGAAAAGAGCGTCATTTATCTTAACAAGGGTATGGCTATTTCTAAAGAGATAGGCGATATAGATGGCATACAGGAAATATCTAAAAACCTCTCTACGGCCTATGCATTACTTGGAAATTATAAGGAAGCCCTGGCCAACCATATACAATATATGGAGTATCGCGACTCCATCTTTTCTGAAAAGAACAAGATAAAAATAGCCGGGCTGGAGACGCAACGGGCAATAGACCTTAAAGAAAGAGACATACAGATAGAGAAGCTGAAGGCCGCCAACAAGCGTAACGAGCGGGTGATATTTATAGCCGGCATAGCATTATTATTGATCACACTCACGGTCATTGTCAGGAAATTTATTGTCCAGTCACGCTCCAACAGAGTGCTATCGCACGAAAAGAAAAAGCACCTGCAGCGTATAAAAGAACAAAGCAATGTGCTGGAAGATATAGCCCATACACAGTCGCATGAAATACGCGGCCAGGTAGTTACCATAATGGGCCTTTCCCGGCTTTTTAACTATGACAATCTAAGCGATCCTGTGAACAAAGAACTGATGGAAGGCATTGCCGGAGCCTCAGAAAAGCTGGATGATATAGTAAAGGATGTGGTGACCAAGGAGAATAAGTTTAATAGCGAGAGTAAGGGTAAGAAGCAATAGTTGTCTACCCTTTCACATCCAGTATATCCCTCAATGCATTCCCCAGAATATTGAAAGAATAAACCAGCAGCATAATAGCAAAACCCGGTATGAGTGCAGGAAACGGCTTGTTCGTGAGCAGAAAATTGTAGTGCTCCTTTATCATTAATCCCCACGATGGTTGTGGTGGTTGTACACCAATACCAAGGAAACTAAGCCCGGCCTCAGTAAGTATTGCAGCTGCAAAATTACTTGCCGCAATAACCATAAGCGGACCTGCTATGTTAGGCAGTATGTGGCGGAAAATAATGCGCATATCTGATATCCCAAGCGCCTTGGCGGCAGTAACATATTCCATCTCTCTTAGCACCATTACCTGACCCCTTATGAGCCTTGCTGCCCCAACCCACATGGTCAACCCAATAGCTACAAATATCTCCCAAAACCCCTTGCCAATAGTAAGTGTGATGGCAAATACCAATAGCAGCGTAGGTATTGACCAGAGAATATTAATGACCCACATAACAGCACTATCCACCTTTCCCCCAAAGTAACCGGCCACAGAGCCCAGAATAATACCTATGGAAAGCGACAATATAACAGCCACAAACCCCACGGACAAGCTTACCCTAGAGCCCGTGATAAGGCGCGACAGTATATCCCGCCCGTATCGGTCGGTGCCCAGGTAGAATGTTCGATTGATAATGTTATGTTCCTTTACATAATCCTGTTGCTGTGCAAGAGTAAGCCCATTTTGACCGGCAGGCAATAATTGCCCGATAGGATAAACGACCTCATCCTCTACCCCATCATCTATGTAGTGCTTTATATGCAGGTTAGCACCTTCAAAAGAATAGCTATTCAGCGGTACTTGCACATGATCTGACGGCATACCATGCAGCAATTCTGGTACTTTGCCTGTATGAGCAGGCTTCTGTGCTTTGGGCAACAGGAGCAATTGCCGGGTAAAGCCGGGAGATTTAGCGCCCAACTCCACGATCATACTGTTGGAATAAGGCGTATTATCGGGCGCTAAGACATAGGCAAAAATAGATATAAGTGCAGTACACAAGATCACGCCTATGGCTATTACAGCAAGAGGGCGTTTAAGTAACTTATTGAGTGCTGAACTGCGCATATTTGGTGGCTCTAAAGTAGCATAAATGAGGGAATGTGGCATTTCATGCGCTTAGATGGGGAAATCAATGGTTCACTTAACGATAGGATCTGCCCTTTTTGTATCGATATACACAAAAAAGATAGTAAGTTTACAACTCGGAACGACGATCTATCGTCGCTGAAAAAAAAGCACACAAAAAACATACATATTCGATGGATATTGAATTTAATAAGAATGAAGATGGCATGAAACTGGCGGTAAGCCAAATGAAGTCCCGACATGCGGTAATAAGCCAGGGTGGAGGTAAAAAAGCCATGGACAAAGCTCGCGAAAAAGGTAAAATGGCACCAAGGGAGCGCATCGAATATCTTATAGATAAAGGCAGTGTATTTACGGAGATAGGTGCATTTGCTGGCTACGACATGTACAAAGAGCATGGCGGTTGCCCTGCGGGTGGCACTATAGCCGGCCTTGGTTATGTAAGTGGCCGCCAGTGTGTGATCGTAGCTAATGACAATACGGTGAAAGCTGGAGCGTGGTTTCCGATAACAGGCAAAAAGAACTTGCGCATGCAGGAGATCGCCATGGAGAACTATCTGCCGGTTATATACATAGTAGACAGCGCCGGGGTATACCTGCCAATGCAGGATGAGATCTTTCCTGACAAAGAACATTTCGGCCGCATATTCAGGAACAATGCGCAAATGAGCGCAATGGGCATCAGCCAGATAGCCGCCGTAATGGGTAGCTGTGTAGCAGGTGGCGCCTACCTGCCTATCATGAGCGATGAAACGCTGATGGTAGAAGGCAATGGTTCCATCTTCCTCGCCGGCCCTTACCTGGTAAAGGCTGCGATAGGTGAAGATGCAGACCAGCAGGCGCTTGGCGGCGCCAAGATGCACACCGAAATAAGCGGCATCGCCGATTATAAATTTGATACAGAAAAAGAATGTCTTGACCAGGTGCGCCGCATAATGGACAAACTGGGCGAACAACCCCTACAGGGTTTCAGCCGTGTGAAGCCTGCATTGCCTGCAAGAGACATGAAAGATATTTACGGTCTGGTATCTGCGCAAAACAATAAGAACTTTGATATAGTTGAGGTGATCAAATGCCTTGTAGATAATTCCGAGTTCGACCAGTTCAAAGAAGATTATGGCAAGACCATTGTATGCGGCTATGGCCGTGTAGATGGCTGGGCTGTGGGCATCGTAGCCAATCAGCGTAAGATAGTGAAGAGCGGCAAGGGTGAGATGCAGATGGGTGGTGTGATCTATAACGACAGTGCCGATAAAGCAGCAAGGTTCATTATGAATTGCAATCAGAAGAAGATACCATTGGTATTCCTGCAGGATGTTACCGGCTTTATGGTGGGTAGCCGCAGTGAGCAGAGTGGTATCATTAAAGACGGTGCAAAGCTGGTAAATGCTGTAGCTAATAGCGTGGTGCCGAAGATCACTATTGTGATCGGCAACTCTTATGGCGCAGGTAATTATGCCATGTGCGGTAAGGCATACGATCCACGTTTCATCTATGCATGGCCTAATGCTAAAATAGCTGTTATGGGTGGCGAAGCTGCGGCTAAAACGCTCATGCAGATACAGGTAGCCGGACTCAAAGCGAAAGGTGAAGTGATAGATCCTGAAAGAGAGAAAGAAATACTCAAGGAGATCGTAGATAAATATGATGCACAAACATCTTCATATTACTCGGCGGCACGACTTTGGGTAGATGAAATAATAGATCCAATTGACACCCGCAGCGTAATATCTGAAGGTATCAATGCGGCCAATCATTCGCAGGATCATAAGGAGTTTAAGATGGGGGTGTTTCAGGTATAAATTCGGCAATTTGACAATGAGACAATTCGGTAATGCATAATCTTACTAATGACAGGCAAGATGTGCTACTGATAAATTGGGTATCATGAAAAGGATGTTCCACATACTACTTTGCTTGTTGATCTTTCTTTGTTCCTGCGGGAATAAAGAGGGGGCGTTAAGCATTGATGTGATCAAGGAAGTACCGGATGATTGCAAGGAGGCCGGCTGTTCGTTTAGCGATGTTGACCATCAGGACCAACCTATAATGATG
>CANBQQ010000132.1 GCA_947371715.1 Flavipsychrobacter stenotrophus | reverse complement strand
GTCGATGGACTGTACAGTGTTGTAAAACAGTTTTACCCCGATGTGGATGAGCCGCGTGCAGTGCTGCTGATGGAGTTCTTATTGCATGGTCTGTCAGAATATTCACTGATCAGCAAGAAAGGTGTAGAGCGCGGTGGTTATTCATTTGGAGATATGATGGCCAGCATGTTGAACATGAGCCAGAATGACGACGATGATGAGGAGGATTTTAATTAAATAAATGGGTCAAATAGTTAAAGGGGGTTAATAAGACAATAATTAGCTTATTAACCCCTTAGTTTTATAATGAGCCGTCATGACAATTGTCATTAGAAGATTTGACAACTTTCTAAAAGTTGTCAAATCTGATCTTTGTGCAACCCATTATTAAATTACCTGGTCACCCTATACAACTCTATCCACCTATCTTTTTCTGTAAATTTTGTCTCCAGCGTTAGCTTGTTTTCTCGTTTTATTTTATCTATTTCCGTAAGGTCATTTTCGTCGCTGGAGAAAATACAGTACTCCGTTTCCGGCCCAAACTGCCAGTCTATGTGGGTGAATTTCTTTCCTTTTATAAATCCGGCATAGGGTTCATTAAAGTCGTAGCGCAATACACAGGTAGTATAAATATGCGCATCGTGCATCCCCCTTTGTTCGCAGTGATCTATCATTTTCATAGCCACATGCAGCGATGGTGAATAGTCGCAATCGCCATGGTCGGTGGCTGTTACATAATAGTAAATATTGGTAACCGCCAGGCCGGTAATAATAACTGGATAGACCAATCTCCATTTGCCAAATGCGCTATCTATAATAAATACGCACACAATAATGAACGCCGGGAATACTGCGGTAAGGTACCTGGGCATATAGTAATTATAGGTGCTGAAGATTATGTATAGCAACACAAACGAGAAGAGGTACCAGCATATCTTTTTTTGGTGTGGTGGTATATTTACTTTCTTAGAAAACCACAACATAATGATGCCCACCAGAACAAAAAACATCAGTCCGTTTCTGCCCTCATAAATAAATATAAATGCCGTTCCGCTGGTCAGATCTTCAAGAAACGAAGCCAATCCCGACTTTAGGTTGTTCATATAAAAAGGGAAAAGAAACCAGCCGTAGATTATCTTCTGTGCCAGGAAGTAGATAAAGGCAATAGCAACTGGATAACCGATAAGCAGCTCCCGTTTTACCAGATCTATGAATTTCCGTTCCTTACCCATTAAGAAATCAACCAATTCGCTAAGCACCAGGCTACAGATGAGTACGGCGCCCGATTCCTTTGTCAACAGCATAGCGGCAGCGCAGATCACAAAGGCTACCTTTTTTCCGCTGAAAAAGAACCAGAAACAGAGGATGGTCCATAGTGCCATGGGCATCTCCGGTAAAAGGAAAGCAGAATGGCTGATAAACAATGCCTGTGTAATAAGGAGTAGGACTGTCACTGCTCCAATGCGGGCGGAAAAGAACCGTTGAGCAAATTTAAAGGTAAAGAATGCCGTCAGCAGCGAAATGAGCATGGCGAAACTGTGCCCCGACCATAGGCTGGTGCCGAACACTCTCATCCACGATGCGCCTAAAAAGTGGAACATGACCGGGTGCCCCCGCGAGAGTTCCGGGTCCAATGCGGTAGGTAACAAACTCAGTCCATTGGCATGAACAGTGCGGATAGCTACAGCATAGGGCCATGCCTCATCATAATAATAGGGGAGTGCCATAAATGGCAGTTTGTATAGCAGAAACAACAACAGCATCAGGGCTGTCAGCGCCTCATATTTATACTTCCCTAAAAGATCGGCAGGTTTCAATATCATTCGGCGACAAATATATTCAATGGGTATGTAAAACGTGTAAGGAACAATTGTTAACTGTTTTTAACGCCGAGGGCCTCTATATTTTGACTTCTTCACTTAATTACTTAGATTTGAAGTTTAAAATAAACTTACTTCATAACATGAAGGGATTTTTTCTAACCGCTGCATTGTTTTTGGGTCTTACTGGTGGTGCTTTCGCACAAACCAATGTATGGAATGATTATGGCGTTGACAGAACTTGGGACATAGGGTTTAACTATGGTGCAAGCACTATCACGCGTCCTAATGGCCCTGAAAAGTTTTACCAGGGATCGCGTACCAATGTGGTGCCCGATTTTTCAATAAAGCTGCAGTATGTGGTTACCCCGCACTGGCACCTGGCGTTCGATCTGGGCTGGCGTACATGGGAGTCTTATGGTACATGGTCTAACCCTTATACTTATGGCACCCAGTTGTCTCCTACAGAAGTAAAATTCCAGTTGGGCAAGCCTGCTATCACCGAAACTTTCCAGCTTAACTACGTTATTCCTTACTATTCTAAATACAAGGTGCTGAACCGTGCCAATCTTTACTTTGGTGTAAGTGCAGGCCTGGTAACTACTGTAAGCGATGGTTCTCAGAGCTTTGGCAAATACAACAACCGTCCCGATTCTTCTTACCGCTACGTAAATGGTTATAACTACGGTATGGGTATTGGTTACAGCGTAGGTGTGCAAATGGGGTATACTTACTACTTCCTGCGTAAGTGGGGCGTGAATGTAGAATTGGCTGCCCGTTATGTAAATATGACTGCAAGCAAAGAAAATGGCCTGGCTGATGCACATGGTACTACCAAGTACAATATGCTTTTCTTCCCTCAAACCTTTGGTATCAGGTACAGATTCCGCTAGTAGGCTCTAATAAAGAATTGTTTTAACATGCCGTTATACTGACAAACCGGAGATAGGGCATGGTTTTTGACTATATTAATTTGTACTTCCAGATAGTGTGTGTGTTCGATGGAAATTTAAGGCCCGGAAGTACCCAATATTTAGATTTCCACAAGAGTGCTTTTTTAAGCACTCTTTTTTTTATTAATAGCTGTCTCACATCAGGACGTATTCGTTTTCAGCTGCAAGAACGCATGTTGTCGGTCTCTGACCAACGACCATCAGGACGTATTCGCTTTGCAGCCAGAATAACACAAACCTCAACTGGTCTTTGCGAGGAACGAAGCAATCTGGTAGCGGGACGTATTCATTTTGAGAGACCTATGCAGTCACTGCGAGGAACGAAGCAGTCTCGCATCAGGACGTATTCGTTTTGTACAGGCTCTTATTGGCAGCCAGACTTTAATGAAGTTCAATCATTTATCAGCACAATAACGGTGTTGGTTGCAGCCATTACCCATTCCCGCCCATAAAAAAGCCTGCCTCATTGTACACACATGGAGGCAGGACTTTACATAGGTGAAAAGGGGTTTGTCAAACTAGTTTAATGTCTTTTTTATCGTCCGGATCAAGGGCCGCGCTTTTTACGTCGGCAGTGGCCTGGATAAAGTATTCCGATTTTTCGTTGTTGGCAAATGAGCCCATTTTGCCTATAGCGCCCATGGCTCCGCCCATCTGCTTCAGGTCATCGTTGTTGGAGTTGAGGGTTTTAAATGGCAGCGTGAAGTTGATCACTTTTGTCTCTCCCGTTTTGATGGTGAAGCCACCCGGTATCTTTATCTCACCAAGTACATACTCTTTGGTTTTCTTTTCTTCGCCTCGGCCGGTAGTAAATTCTTCATACATCTTTACGGTGAAGTCTACTATGTTCTGGTCGCTTTTGGTGGTGAGTGTTATTCTGCCCTGCACGGTACCCGCCTCGCGCGACACCTGTCCCGGTACCGACAATGCTACTGATACGCCGCCAATACCCAATTTGTTTTTAATGCTCTGTAGAAATCCCATGGTTCGTTTGTTTTAAGTGTTATGATATGCGTGCAAACTACTGGATGGGGTGATGCTGATAAAATGTTCTTTATAAGTGTGGCGTTTTGGATGGTAAGTGTGTGCGGAGAGCGTTATGTCGACTAGCTAACCGCTTTTACGATATCGGTTTTTATTATTTCCCAATGTTTGCCTCTCAGGCACATTGGGTCGGCTTCCTCATCAGCCTTTGTGAAATTTGTAAAATTGGTTCTAATAAGATTTTCATCGTGGTCATAAGGGTAACGGAGCTGATGTAAACGAAGCATTTCATCTAATTGATAGTTATCCATTAGTTCATCCAGATCCCAGAAATCCTTCTTCCGAGCAACACGTTGAACAATATCAAGTTTCATAGCTATAATTTCTTCTACTGTAGCAAATCGAATATCCTCAACTATTAAAGCGGGTTGAATGTATTCATCTGTATAATAGAGGTCTAGCTTTATTGTATCGTCTTTTGTATTGCCTACCTCATAGCGTTTGCCCATACTTACCTGCCCTGACCCGAATGTATGCACATACGCAAACATGGTTCTTAAGCTTTCGTCTATGTTTGCAAAATTTATCGAATCATACCTTGAGTCTGTAAATATATCGATGTCGATGGACATTCTATGACCTAACTGCAGACTGAGCGATGTACCGCCCACCAAACGAAATTCGGACAGTGCTTCACAATACATTAGTTGCTGAAGCGTGGCCTTCAATAGTGGAGATACTGTATTCCAATATATTTTCATGCTCATGAGTGCCAGTTGGAAATATTTGCCGTTAATATCTCCTCAATAGAGTCATTACCGTAAAACCGGGTTATCTCTTCTTTTTCTGTTTGATTCCCTCTATCGAATACCCGCTCAATAACAAAACGCTTATGTTGTCGCCAATCAATTTTTTCGAAAGAAGTATCCCAAAACAAAACTCTGCGTAGCTTAGAAATATCGGGGTGATAATTAATATCCAGTTTCCTCTTTTCCTCTTTTATCTCATAATACACCTGCAAGGTCATAAAATACCCCTCTTCAAGTCCCAGAGCTTGCTCTATTCTCATGGCAAGTGGCGTATTCATATTTCGTTTGCCCTTTGTAATAGCGCCTATTGTTTGTGGAAACTCATTGATAGACAAGGCAAAGCGGCCCTTGGAAAGCTTTCTTTCCTTTAGCTTCTGCTCCAGTACAAATCCCGGGTGTATGCCCTTTAATGTATTTAGTTCATTCATCACACTACAAAAATAAACATTTATGTGTAAACAAAAATGTTTATAAAATTATAAAATCAGATAATGTTCCTTTTCATAATGAGGTGGGAAAACTGTCAACTTATTTTAGGACGATACAACGATACAAATCCACACATCATGAAAATCCTTTAATACTATAAACCATGCATCGGACGACGAAAACCACCCTCAAAATGCCCCGAAATCACTCCTGTCCGACCATTTTTTCAAAACTCATAAAATGCCATACATACAGTCCATAATACAAAGCATATAACCACACTTATCCACACAACTTTTTTTTATGGTGGTACACTTTCCGTACCATCATGGTACACTTTTCGTACCACCATGACTTTTCAATTTGCACAATTTCAATCCTCTTCCCACCTTTGTGCCATTGTATAACCCCTGTCTCATTACACCTCCCTTTCTTTTGGGTAGGCGTGAGACCTAATCTTTTATCACCATGCACAATCCCGAACTCAAAGAACAGGCCCGTCGCCTCTACTTCCAGTCCAAACTCACAAAACCGCAGATCGCTGCTATCCTTGACGTGAAGCCACGCACCCTTTTCGACTGGATACGCGAAGGCGACTGGAAGTGCGCACGCAGTGCAGCTGCCAATGCCCCAATGCTCATTACCGAGCGTTATTATGCCCAGTTAAATGCCATCAACGAATCTATTCGGGATAGGCCCGAGCGACCGTTTCCTACAAAGGAAGAATCCGAAATAATCCGTAAGCTTACGCTAAGTATCAAACAAATGAGACTGCGCCTGGGTATCGGCGAAACGATGGAGATATTCACCCATTTCAGCAACTACCTTAGTCAGAACAGGCCTCAGCATATGGAAGAGATAATGGACTGTATGACCGACTACCTAAGATCGTTCAACCGTTCACTTACGCAGGAATATACGAGGCAAAACAGGGAAGAGGAAGACAGCAACAAAGAATGGGAGCAGTACCGCTATGAACTCAGTATACAGGACGATGTCGACGAAATGCAGACCGTAGTCGAAAAATATAAAAAGGGAATGCAGGAGCAGAAAGACGAAGAGTTTGGCGGAAACTAGCGGAAAAACTGCGGAAAACTGCGGAAACTGGTGGTTTTCAAAATCCAATGAAACCCTTTCTGGTAGAGCCATCTGTAGGAAACGCACCAAAAATAACTGCCGGAAACGCAAAAAAACAACATTGGCGGAAACAACGCCCAAAATGCCTGCCGGGAATACTTATTCGATTGCCCGCAACCATCAAAAAGCCCCGTGATAAAACTATCACGGGGCCTCAATTTGTCTAATGACTAAGCAGAACTATGTACTATCTACTAGTTAAGCGCTTTGAACGAATTAAAGAACTCACTAATTTCCGGGTTGGTTCCTTGTCCGTTTTTAGCAACTACTACCATGTCGTATCTTCTGCCATTGGTTATGCACTGCTTTACGACTACGGTATTGCCGCCATTGTCCAATATGAATGATTTGCCGGGATAGCCATTGAGCATGATCGTTTCCGCCTGATAATCTTTTTCAGTGAAATCTTTCAACCGCATTCTTATAGAACTATCCAGCATGAAATCAACCATTACAGAATCTGAGCTGAAACGTGGCGGACAATCGGTATAACTCACCTGGAAGAGTTTGAATTTATCAATGGCAAACGTTGATGGTTTCCAGCTGATAAAATGAACTTTTTGCTTACCAAAAGGAGTCACCTCTACCTTCTCTGTCTTTAGAGGCTTAGCAGGCATGTTTACCGAAAAACCTCCTTCTCCCGATGTATATACTGCCCACTTATCGTTATTTCCTCCGCACGAGGCAAAAAATGATAACGACAACATTAAAACTAAAACTCTGGTGATTGAACGCATAAAGGTTGAATTAACTGGCAACTAAAAACAAAAGTGAATTGTCGAAACTATAAACTGTAGAATTTTGTGGGTATAAATTTCTCAGTCATGTTCTCAAGAACAATTACTTCTGCTTAGGTGCATCTTTTTTAGCAGCATCTTTCTTAGCGGCATCCTTGTTTGCTTTATGACGCATATCCGGTGTGCCATCCTTTTTCAACGGACCAGCTGGTGCAGCCTTTGCAGCAGCTTCTTTGTTTTCCTTGTGGCGCATATCAGGCGTGCCATCTTTCTTCAACTTAGTTGCTTTTGCATCAGCAGCTTTTAACTCAGTTTTTGGTGCATCTTTCTTTGTCGCTTTTTTGTCCTGCGCAAATGTAACCTGGCTCATTACGAACAGGGCAACCAACATACAAACTAATTTTCTCATATTGTTTTATTTTTTGTGGTATAAAGTTATAAAATTGTACGAATTAATTTACAGCGATTGAAAAAGTAAATTTTATGCTATTTAAAAAACAGCGGGCTGGCCGTCAATCAATTATGCATGGCTGCTTTCAACTTTAACATTGAATTGCATATGTGCCGACCCATTCTTATTTATGTTTGCAACCCAATGTCCATCAAAAAACTAATTGCCGCGCTGCCTGTTCTATTGCTGTTTGCCGCACAAATAGCCATCCCCAACACTGCTTTGGCCCAGACAGAAATGTGGGATACCTACCTGTCAAAGATAGGCGACCAACCGGCAACAGTACTGCTCGATATGAACCTCATACTTTCAGCGCCCGACAAGCGCTACCCATATGTGGTGATCACAGGTCCGCAGGCACACAAGTGCGATCAGAAAGGTATGCCCGCAACTATAGAAATTGATGCCTTGGAAACCATACTGGATGCTACAGGTAACTTTCTTACAGGCCTTACGCCCAAGGTACTTGCCGGTACGGTTATGTACAATTGCCAGCGCAATAACTACTACTATGTAAGAGATACAACCGGCATTCGCAATGCCATCATGCGCATGTACAACCGCAGTTTCAAAGATTATAAGTATTCTATCGTTATTCGCCCCGACCCGCAATGGCTCTCGTACCGCACTTTTCTTTACCCCAATGATGGGGAAATAATGAGAGGGAGGGGCACGGAACGGTAGAGAGAAAGAGGGAGAACGAAAGAGAGGAAGAAAGAAAGAAAGTCATAGAGAGAAGAGGGGAAG